>DATNLB010000189.1:0-10109 GCA_035603095.1 Candidatus Acidiferrales bacterium | reverse complement strand
GCACGCGCGGCAACGATACCGGAACGGGCACCTCCTCCATCCTTGGCGAACTGGATGTTTACGGCCTGAAGCCCAACTGATTCGCTCCAACTCTTCCTTGACTTTCCTTAACCTTCTGGTACACTACTGTCCAGGTAAATCCGCGCAACATCTTGCGGTCGAAGCTCTCTCTAAATTATCAGTTCCCGGCCGCTTTCCCGATAAGCCTTTTAAAATCAACACTTGTGCGCATGTCCGAAGAGGGGCCTCTACTAGAACGCTCTTCGCGGGTCGCCCGGACGGAGTTCGGAATGAACAACCGTAGGCCTTCCTTCATCCCGTAGTCAAGGAATCAGGGACCGTCTCAAGCGCGGGTTCTTATGTCCGAGGAAGGAAGTGTGAGTCAGAAGCCGCTCGGGCTACATCCCCTCATAATTCGGTCCGCCGCCGCCCTCGGGAACGACCCAGTCAATAATCTGGTACGGATCGGCAATATCGCACGTCTTGCAATGAACGCAATTCGCGGCGTTGATCTTTAGCTTCACGCTGCCGTTCGGTTCCTTGGCCATTTCGTATACCGCGGCGGGACAAAAATACTGGCAGGGATTTCCGTACTCCACGACGCACTTCGTCGCGCAAATATTCGTGTCGAGGACCTTCAGATGACACGGCTGATCTTCTTCGTGCCGCGTCCCGGAGTGATACACGTCCGTCAGCCGGTCAAACGTCAGCTTGCCATCGCCCTTGAATCTCTCGGAAGCCGGCCGACCGTTGATTTTCTTGTACGCCTCATGCCCCGCGTGCGCGCGCATTGGATCGATCAACCCGCGCCCGCCGGTGATTTGCTGAAACGCGGTGTGAAAGAATCCGCGGAGCATTCCATGCTGGAACGACTGATGAAAATTCCGGACCCGCCACAATTCTTTCTTGATGTAACTTTGCTCAATCTTTTTTGGGAAGGCACTCAGAGTTTTTGCCGAAGTGTCGCCAGACTTCAGCGCGTCGAGAATCGTTTCCGCGGCCAGCATCCCGCTCTTCATCGCCAGGTGGATGCCCTTCAGCCGCTGCGAATCCAAAAAGCTTCCCGAATCGCCGATAATCAGCCCGCCGTCAAGATAATTCCGCGGCATCGCGTACCAGCCGCCGTAGGGCAGCGATTTCGCGCCGTAACGCACCAGCTTTCCGCCATCGAGAAGTTTCTTGAGGAACGGATGCGTTTTCCAAGTCTGAAACGCGGCGTGCGGATCGAACTGTGGATCGGCGTATTCCAGTGCGAGCACCAGTCCGATGGATACGCGATTGTTCGACAGGCCGTAGATCCAGCCGCCGCCGTACATATCCGTGGAAACCGGCCAGCCCAGCGTGTGCGCCACGTAGCCCGGCGCGATCCGCCCCGGCTGCACGTCCCACAATTCCTTGATGCCGATCCCGTAGCTTTGCGGATTGATGTTGTCGAGCTTTTTCTTCTCCACAAGCTTTTTCGTCAGCGAGCCACGCGTGCCTTCGGCCAGCACGGTGACCTTCGCGCGCAACTCGTAGCCTGGCGTGTAGTTGTCTTTCGGCTTGCCGTTTTTGTCGAGGCCTTTGTCTTCGGTGATGACGCCGGCGATTCCGTCGCGGTTGTAAACAAGATCCGCGCCGCCGAATTCTTTGAATACGTTTACACCGGCAGCTTCCACCAATCCGCCGAGCCACTTTGTCACCTTGCTCAACGACACGACGTAATTGCCCTTGTTCTTGAACGGCGGCGGCGTAATTGGAAACCGGAAGGACGAGCCTTTCGTGAAAAGCAGCGCCGCGTCATCCGTCACTGGCGTGTCGAGCGGAGCGGATTTCTCAAAATCCGGCACCAGTTCCGCCAGCGCCTTCGGATTCATGATCGCGCCGGAAAGCTGATGCGCCCCAATCTCGCGTCCTTTCTCCAAGACATAAATATTTTCCGCGGAAAGCCCGGGTTTCCCGCCCGCCGCGTTGTGTTTCTTGATCAGGTTCGCCAGATGCAGCGCGCAAGCCAGCCCCGCCGGCCCAGCGCCAACAATCAGCACATCCGCTTCCAGCTGTTCACGTTGAACGGTCATGGATTTGCTTTCATTGTAGCAAAGTGACCGGGCTTGGATTTGAAGGAGGTTATGAGGTTTTCGCTTTTTCTAAAGCTTCGGTGAGGGCGGGCATAATTTCGAAGATGTCGCCGACGACGCCGTAGTCGGCAATCTCAAAAATCGGCGCGTTCGCATCCTTGTTGATGGCAACGATGGTGCGCGCGCCCTTCATGCCGACGACGTGCTGAATCGCGCCGCTGATGCCGAGCGCCAGATAAAGTTTCGGAGCCACGGTCTGGCCGGAGCTGCCGATCTGGCGCTCCATGGGGAGCCAGCCTTCATCGCAAATCGGACGCGACGCGGCGATCTCGCCGCCAAGTGCTTTCGCGAGGGCTTCCGCTTGCGGAATATTTTCGGGAGCTTTGATGCCGCGCCCGATGGCTACGATGAGCGGCGCTTGCGTCAAATCCACCGCGGACTTCGCTTCTTTGAAGAGATCGAGCGGCTTGGTGCGAATCTGTTCCGCGCGCAATGACACGGCCAGCGCATTTACCGGCGCCTTCCCCGAGGGATGCGCCGCGAGCAAATCCGCGCGAAACGCTCCCGACTGGAAGGACGCGAACCAGGGAGCCGCTCCCGTAAACGTAACGTCGGCCACGGTTTTTCCTTGGAACATTTGGCGTATGAAAACCAGCTTGCCGCCCTCGTTGCGGTAGCCAATGCAATCGCCGATCATGCCCTTGCCAAGCATGGCCGCAAGTTTCGGGGCGAAGTCACGCACCTGGTACGTGTGCGGAAACAAAACCAAATCCGGCTTGGCGCTTTCGATTACTTGCTTCAGCGCGACGCAGTATCCATCCGGTGTATACGCTTCGAGCAGGTCGTGCTCCACCTTCAGAACTTCCGACACATTTTTTGCGGAGAGCTCATCCGCGAACGCCGCTACGCCTTTTCCAATCACGAGAGCAGTCACCGCGCTCGAGGTGTCTTTCGCGATCTGCTGCGCCGCCGCCAGCGTTTCAAAACTCGCGTTGTTCCACTTTCCTTGCCGCAGCTCGGTGATGACAAGAATTTTCATCGCTAGATTACCCGCGCTTCGAATTTCAACTTCTCGACGAGCTTCGTTGCCACTTCTTTCGGCGTGCCGGTCAGGAACTCGGTTTTCTTGGTTTTCGTCGGCACGTAAATTTTTTCGATTTTTTGGGTGGCTTCCGCGGAAACACCGAGCGACTCCCGTGTCATCGCGGCGATTTCTTTTTTCTTCGCGGCCATGATGCCCTTCAGAGTCGCGTAGCGCACTTTGTTGATGCCGGACTGAATCGAAAGTACCGCCGGAAGCGGGCACTCGATATGCTGGAACCATCCCGCTTCGAGTTCGCGCTTGAGCTTCAATTTCCCGTCGGCGACCTCGATGGCCATGATGAGCGTGGCGTGCGGCAAATCCAGAAGCCCGGCCAGCAGCACGCCCGTTTGCCCGAATCCGTGGTCGTCGCTCTGTAGACCCGTGAGCACAAGGTCCACTTTTTCCTTTTTAACGGCAGCGGCGAGCGCCTTTGCCGCACCGAGGGGATCGAGCTGCGCGAAGTTGTCGTCTACGATGTGAATGCCGCGATCGGCGCCCTTTGCGAGAGCTTCCTTGATTGTTTGCTTTACGCGCTCCGGCCCCATCGACAGGGCGATCACTTCCCCGCCGTGTTTTTCTTTCAGGCGCAGCGCTTCTTCCAGCGCGTAGCTGTCCGGCTCGTTCATCTCGAAGCCGATGTCCGATTCCTTGATCCAGTTCCCGGCAATCGCCAGCGGCGCGTCCTTCGCGGGAACCTGCTTGACGCATACGATGATGTTCACGAAGTTCTTCCTTCTTCGATTCTAAAGCCCAATTACGACACACGCGGAGGGGATGCTATTTGCCAGACCACCGTTTAAAAATCAGTGCGGCATTGGTGCCGCCAAAGCCGAACGAATTCGAGAGGGCATATTCGACCGAAGCCTTGCGCGCGTGATTCGGAATGTAGTCCAGATCGCACTCGGGATCGGGCGTCTCCAGATTGATCGTCGGCGGCAGAATCTGGTCGCGGAGCGCCAAAACGCTGATGCCTGCTTCCAATCCTCCTGCGCCGCCCAGCAAATGCCCGGTCATGGATTTGGTCGAGCTGATGGGCACCTGCTTGGCGCGTTCGCCGAACAACCTTTTTAGCGCCTGCGTCTCGATGGCATCGCCGAGCGGCGTCGAAGTGCCATGCGCGTTCACGTAGCCGATGTCTTCGGGCGCCAGCTTCGCGTCCTTGATCGCCGCGCGCATCACGCGGAAGGCGCCGTCGCCATTTTCCGCCGGCTGCGTGATGTGGTAGGCATCGCCGGACATCCCGTATCCCACAATCTCGGCGAGGATCGGCGCATTGCGTTTCTGCGCGTGCTCCTGCGATTCCAGGATCAGAATCCCCGCGCCTTCGCCAACCACAAAGCCATCGCGGCCCGCATCCCATGGGCGGCTGGCGCTCGCCGGATCGTCGTTGCGCGTGGAAAGCGCCTTCATCGCGGCAAAGCCGCCCACGCCCATCGGCGTGATGGTTGCTTCCGTGCCGCCGCAGATCATCATCTCCGCCGCTCCGCGCTCGATAATCTTGAAGGAATCGCCGATGGCATGCGCCGAAGCGGAGCACGCCGTGGCGGTAGCGGAATTCGGCCCGCGCGCGCCGTAACGAATCGAAATATGTCCGGAGGCCAGATTCACAATCGCGGAAGGAATAAAGAAAGGAGAAATCCTGCCGGGTCCGCCCTGTATCAGTTTGATGTGCTCGCGCTCGATGATATCGAACCCGCCGATGCCCGATGAAACGTAGACGCCCACTTCATCCAGATCCGAGTTTTCCGGCTTCCAGCCCGACATTTTCACGGCAAAATCCGCAGCGGCCAGCGCCACCTGGATAAACCGGCCCATCTTTTTTAGTTCTTTTTTCTCGATCCACTGGAAGGGGTCGAAGCTCTTGATCTCGCCGGCGATTTTGCAATCGAATCCGGTGGTGTCAAATTGCGTGATGGTTCCAACGCCGCTCTGTCCGGCCACGAGGTTCTTCCATGTTTCCTCCGTGCCGATGCCCAGCGCGCAGACCAATCCAACGCCCGTGACGACTACCCGGCGAGTCAAGTCTTTAATGCTCCCTGTTGAGGTGTGAATTTCGTGGCTTACTTACCTTTGGCGTGTTTGTCGATATATTCGACGGCGTCCTTCACGGTGGTCATTTTCTCGGCGTCCTCGTCCGGAACTTCGATGCCGAAGGCTTCTTCGAACGCCATCACCAATTCCACCTGGTCGAGCGAATCCGCTCCCAGGTCGTCCACGAAGGACGCCGTGGGCGTCACTTCCGCCTCATCCACGCCGAGCTGCTCGACGATAATCTGCTTCACGCGCTCTTCTACGCTGGCCATTCCCATTCCTCCGCGATTCGGTATCGCTTGATGTGCCCCGCCTGGTGCTGCTCGGGTCGTGCGTCGAAACTCGTTTGCTAGAGCCCGCTTACTCAGATTCGCGACCGCCCGGCGCGGTTGCGGCCCTACTACCCTAAAATTGCCCGTACGGATAACCTGCCCATTCTAGTTACCCCGCCCCGCTAGGTCAACTTTCCTGGCGCCCGGACCCATAGAGTTCTTCTGACAACCGCTTCTTTTCCGCAGCGTTCGCGGTAGGTACTCAAAGATTACCAACAGCGTGGCCCGGCGCATCTTAAACTCTACGAATTCAGCGTCCCGCATCTAGGACCTCCGCGGCAATCTTATTGGGACTACGCCAGATACATCCCGCCGTTCACGTCTAAGACATGGCCGGTGATGTAGCCTGCTTCGTCGCTGGCCAGAAAGACAATCGCGGCGGCCACATCGCGCGCGGAACCCATACGCCCCAGCGGAATCCGCGTCTTCAGTTGATCCTTCACCTCATTCGTGAGCACGTCGGTCATAGGCGTTTCGATGAAGCCCGGCGCGACGGCATTCACGGTGACATTGCGCGAAGCGATCTCGATGGCGATGGCCTTGGTTAGGCCTATAAGGCCAGCCTTTGCAGCCACGTAATTCGCTTGGCCGGCGTTCCCCATCTGCGCCACGATGGAGGCAATATTAATAATCCGCCCCGCGCGCGCCCGCATCATCGTGGCCAGCGCTTGCTGGATGCATAAATGCGCGCCTGTCAGGTTCGTGCGAATCACGGCGTCCCAATCGTCGGCCTTCATGCGTATAGCTAGGCCGTCGCGGGTGATTGCAGCGTTGTTGACCAGAATATCCAGCCGCCCAAACCTCTCGATGACCTGCTTGAATCCTGCTTTCACCTGCTCCGCGTCAGCCACATCCATTCTTACTGCGTAAGCCTCGCCACCGGCGGCGACAATCTCGCCAACCAGCGTCGCCAGCTTGTCTTCATTCCGCGCGGCCACGGCGACCTTCGCGCCGGCTTCGGAGAGCGCTAATGCGGTGTCGCGACCAATGCCTTGCGAGGCTCCGGTTACCACGGCAACTTTGTCTTTCAGGCTAAACATTCAGTCTGTGGCACAGACTTTTAGACTGTGCTGCTCCTCTGGGTTGAAATCGTGGCTGCACAGGCTGAAGCCTGTGCCACTAAGCAGCGTCGGACCTTGCCCCGGCGATTTTCTCCACCGTGGCCGCGAGGCTCTTTTCGTCTTCGACATTGAGCGTTGCCACCGAGCGTTCGATTTGGCGCAACAATCCGGACAGGACACGCCCCGGGCCGACTTCCACAAACGTGTTCACGCCCTCATCGATCAGCAGCCGAACGGACTCTTCCCAGCGCACCGGCGCGGTTACCTGCCGGATGAGCGCCTCGCGTGCTGCGTCGCCGGTTTCAATGGTGTCCGCATCCACGTTGGTCACCAGCGGCACGCGCAAGGCAGCAAACTCCGTTTGCTTCAAATCTTTTTCCAGCTTCTCCTGCGCCGGCGTCATCAGCGCCGAATGGAACGGCGCGGAAACGGCCAGAATCACGGCGCGCTTCGCGCCGAGTTGCGAGGCAATCTCGACAGCGCGCTTCACCGCGCCCGCGTGCCCGGAGATCACCGTCTGCTCCGGCGAATTCAGATTTGCGGCCGAACAAACTTCACCTTCCGCAGCGCGCTTGCAAGCATCCGCAACCACGGCCGGCGACAAACCCATAATCGCGGCCATCGCGCCCACGCCCGCAGGAACCGCATCCTGCATGTACGTCCCGCGCTTGCGCACGAGCTGCACGGCATCCGCAAATTTCAGCCCACCCGCCGCCACCAGCGCGGAATACTCTCCGAGGCTGTGCCCGGCCACGAAATCCGGCGTCAATCCCTTTTCCGCCAGCACGCGATATACGGCGACGGAGCAAGTCAAAATCGCCGGCTGCGTGTTGGCGGTCAGCTTGAGTTCTTCTTCGGTGCCTTCGAAGCACATCTTCGAAATCGAAAAGCCCAGCGCCTTGTCGGCTTCGTCAAAAACGGCCTTCGCTGCCGGATATTTTCCCGCCAGCTCTTTGCCCATACCCGGGTATTGCGAAGCTTGTCCCGGAAACACGAATGCGACTTTGCCCATCGTTAATCCTCTTCTTGCGCCGTCACGCAATAACCGCCGCGGCCGAGAGCTCCTGTTCGATTTTCTCGTTCATGCGCGCGCGGGCGAGTCCCGCCGCGACGCGGATGGCGTTTTTCACGGCATTGGCGTTCGAACGCCCATGGCCGATCACGCAAACTCCCCGCACGCCCAGCAGCGGCGCGCCGCCGTACTCCGTGTAGTCAATCGTTTTTCGCAACGCCTTGAAGGCGCCTTTCGAAAGCATTCCGCCCACCTGCGAAACCAGTGAACTGTTCATGGACTTCCGGAGCAAGCCGAAAATCTGAAACGCCAGACCTTCGCAAATCTTCAGCGCGATGTTGCCCACGAATCCATCACTCACGATGACATCGACGATTCCTGAAAAAAGATCCCCGCCTTCGACGTTGCCGACAAAGTGCACCGGACTTTTCTTCAGCCGGGTGTAAACCTCGCGCGTCAATTCGTTGCCCTTGATCTCTTCTTCGCCGACGGAAAGCAATCCGACGCGCGGGCGCTTGCTGCCAAAGGTCGCGCGGTAGTAGACCTCTCCCATCACCGCGAACTGGACCAGATGCTCGGGTTTCGAATCCACGTTTGCGCCGACGTCGAGCAGCACGGAAACGCCGCCCTTGGCGTTCGGAAACGGAGCGGCCAGCGCCACGCGATCCACCGACTCCAGCGTTCCAAGCAAAAACTTTGCCACGGTCATCACGGCGCCGGTGTTTCCCGCGCTGACCATGCCGTCAGCCTTCGCCTCGCGTACCAGGCGCGCCGCCACGTGCACTGAGCTGTCCTTCTTCCGCCGGAAAGCCTGCGCGGGATGATCGTTCATGGTGATCACTTCGCTCGCGGGCACGATCTCGATCGGCAGACTTGGCGCTGCGTGCCTCGCCAGCTCCGGGCGGACCACGTGCGGCTGTCCCACGAGCAAAACTCGCACGCCAAGCTCCCGCACGGCCAGCACACTGCCTTCGACCTCGGGGCGTGGCGCGTGGTCTCCGCCCATGGCGTCAACGGCGATGGTGATCATGGGATTTTGTCCGCAGGCTAAGCGAGAGAGACTTGAATCCTTACGACGCCGGTGCTTGCGCCGCCTTGCCCTTGTAATGTCCGCAATGCGGACAAACCTGGTGCGGCTGTTTCATTTCGTGGCAATTCGGACATTTGGCGAACGCCGGCTTCGACAAAAAGTCGTTCGCCCGCCTGGTGCTCGTCCGTCTTTTGGAATGCCGTCGTTTTGGGTTAGGCATAGTAATACACCTCGTTGCCGCCTCAATGGGCGGATTATACCGGGCTTGCTAGCCCTGGAAAACTATTGTTTCTTGAGCCAGTCCTGCTTGAGGCGCGCGAGAGGGGCCATTCGCGGGTCCGTCGCGTGGGTCTCACAGCGGCACTCTTCGTGGTTCAGGTTCGCACCGCAATTCGGGCACAGCCCCCGGCAATCACTCTGGCAGATCACCTTCAACGGCAGAGCCAGCAGCAACTGCTCCTTCAAGACATCCGCCAGGAAGAGTCCTTCTCCTTTGTAGAATCCAATCTCGGTCTCGTCGTCTTTCAACTGGTCGATGGTCGGCTTCTCGACCTTCGGCACCGGCGCGTAAAACAGGTCGAACGTCCGGCTCACCTCTTCCACCACCGGCTCGAGGCAGCGTGCGCAGACGAGCTCGATCTTCGTTTCGAGGTTCCCCTCAATGCGAATCTGCGATTCCAGAAGCTCGGCGGTCGCTGTCACTTCCAGCGGCTCGATCTGCTTGATCTCCGCGGAATGAAAATCGATGCTGCCCGGAGCATAGGTCTTCCGGATGCGCAGCTTGCGGACGGCTAATTCCTTAACGTCAAGGAACATGTCTTCAGCGCCTCCGGCGCGTACGCTCATGCCTTACCATTATTGAGTCGCCTCCCCGCCAAGTCAAGGAAACGCCCCACCCTTCTTCCCGTTTTAACACCCTCATGGTCACCAACCCGTTCTAGTACCACTAATTCCGCGGCTCAGTCCAGCCTCGCCGTTGCAGTCAAAACCGCCGAAACAACGTGGAGCCATTATCGGCCACCTGTTGCTTTTTCGTCGCCCGCCAATGGAGGTAGCTGGAGCGGTAGGCATTCAGCTGCAGTTCTATTGTGTGCCTAAGTGGACAGTAATGCTTTCTCGAAACGTCTATGATGCAGCCAGAGTCGAAGGCTCCCCGATCGAAGCAGGAGGAAGACATGACTCCGATTCCAGCAAAAAAGTGCGCGCACCCAATTTGCTCCTGCGAAACAACTACGGGCAAATTTTGCAGCGCCGCGTGCGAGGCAATGGAAAAGGCTCCCGATATCGATTGCCACTGCGGACATAAAGGCTGCAAGGGCAAGACACACTAGCCATCGCCGCACCACTACTCGAGATTCCATGGGATTTCCGCAAAGGAGAAACATGAAAATACTCAAATTATCGGTAAACGTTTTAGCATTGCTCGCCGCTGGGACCCTGGCCGGATGCTCCGGGACGGCCGCGAAATCACCCGATGTTTCCGACAGTATTCGCAAATCGCT
>DATNLB010000483.1:0-2189 GCA_035603095.1 Candidatus Acidiferrales bacterium | reverse complement strand
CGCGCCGCCGGCGAATCGTGTCGCCGCCGCGGCCTTCCCGCGAATCAATCACCTTGTCGTCAACGTTTGCGCAAAAAGGACACTTCACTGGGCTGATTCTCCTTGCCGGGCCGCACTTTCGCCCGCCGCCTCTTTTTCGTGCTCGGCCATCGCGCGCAATTTTCCCAGCGAAAACCCTTCATGGATGAGCAACGGCACACCCGCCAAGCCGCACGCCGCAAACGTAATCAGCCACATCACGATGGCCGCCGCCGCCGCAGGCTCTTTTTCTACTCCAAAGATCGTCGTGTACGCAAGGAACGAAGCTACTTGCGACCCGCCGCCCACTCCCGGCAACTGTACCGCCGAACCCACTAGCGTGAACGCCATCACTAGCATGGCATCGCCCAAGCTAATCGTGCCCAACGTGCCACCGAAACTGTGCGACACCCAGAGGTAAACCATCAACACCAGGAGCCAATGCGCCAATGAGTAAAAGATCGATAGCGCTAGGTCGCCCCAGCTCCGAATTGTCTGAACACCGCGCGCAAATCCCAGTAAGATTTTCGCGACACTTCCGCGCCATCCATGCGCCTTCTGCCATCCTTGCAGTCGCCGCTCTAGCAGGGCCGTGCCATGCAGCCGCAGGTAAACCAGAAACGCAATCGCTCCGACTACTCCGGTGAAGAGCAACGATCCAGTCGTTCTCGCCGCCGTCTCGAGCTTGCTGGCGGTCTCCCCCGCGTGAGAGTGCGATCTGAAAAGCAGCAGCGCGACGGCGGCAATGACCGCCGCGCTGGCCGTGTCAAACAGCCGTTCCAGAACGTAAACGCCAAACATGCCGGAAACGGGTAGTTTCTCTTTTCGCGCCAGCAACAGCGGCCGCACAGGCTCTCCCGCGCGCCCGAGCAAAAAAACTGCCGCGAAACCCGCCAGCGTCATCGCGTAGATGGTCCCGAAATGCGATGGACCCAAGTTTTGTTGAAACACTTTCCACCGCAGCGAGCGCAGCGCGTAACATCCATAAATGGCAAGGATAGAAAGGATCAAGAGGAACGGATTTGCGTTGCGGACGGCACGAAGCAGCTTCGCGCCGCTGAAATCCGCGAGATGGATCATCCCGCTTGATCGGTAGACGACAAATCCCAGCACCAGCAGCCCGATCGCGACGACAAGAAGCTTCCTCGACGATGATTGCATGCGCTGGCCAGCCTAGCGGGAGCGGCCATCGCCGTCAAGGCAGGCGAACAACATTTTTCAGGAAATTCCCAGCAAGGCGGCCACACGTGCGCGCACGTGCTGCAGAATCGATCGCGGGATTTTTCCGGCCTTCTGGGCTGGCCGCTGGCGCCAATCGAGGTTTTTCAAATGGTCGGAAAGAATCGCACCTTTGATACGCGACCCTGCAGGGAGGCTCACTTCGAAGGGATAGCCCTTCACATGGCTCGTGACGGGGCAGACCACCGCAAGACTCGTCTTCTCGTTGTAGCTCCTGGGTGAAAGAACCACGGCAGGCCGGCGCCCGGCCTGTTCCCTGCCGGCTTGCGGCGTAAAATCGAGCCAGATTAAATCGCCGGCATCAGGCACATACTCGCGGGCTACCACAGTTCTTTGCCTACTGGGGCGCCCCAATCCGTTTCCGTGTGGAGATTTGCCGCAGTGATTTCCCGAATGAGATCTCTAAGTCCTGAAGTTCCTTTTTTCTTACGAATCCTCACCGTCCCCGAACCTTCGACAGACAACTCCAAATTATCGCCTGGACGAAGCTTGGCAGCTTCCGCCACGTTCTTGGGAATCCGCACCGCCATGCTATTGCCCCATTTTGCGACCTGTGTCCTCACGGCGCGCACGCTCCCTGTAGATACAAAGTATATACGCAGGGCGCGCCCATGTCACTTCGCCAGCTTGACCGCCATCCGGTCGGCGGATTCCTCGCCGGTGCGCAGGGCGCCTTCACTGGAAAGGCCATCGAGATAGTCGCCGCACAGGTCAAACGGGAAATTCCAATCCGCGAGGCGGTTGCGCAGGGCGGTCATTTCGCGCAATCTTCCAGGCGGAAACTGGGCGATGCCGATATTCCATCGCACGAGATGCACAAAGAGAACCTTGCCGCGGCATTCCGGGAAGGTCCGCTCCACAATTTCGCTTGCTTGTTGTTTGACGGATTCATCGTTGGCGTCCAAGCGACGGAACTCCGGCGTGTTCCACAG
>DATNLB010000605.1:0-2865 GCA_035603095.1 Candidatus Acidiferrales bacterium | reverse complement strand
CCTTGCCACTGATTCAACTTCAGGCGCTGCCGCTCAGGTGCCCGGTCGCCCAAGAGCCGCCTCTCAATGAGCGGCCGCACGAACCCGTGGAGATCTGCATGTTTCGACCAGAGTGGATTCGTTTCTGCGAATGCTTCGGTTTTCTGTGCTTCAATTCCCCAATAGCGACTCCCGCGAAGGAATGCCCCTTGTATCACTTTGGAAAGCCAACGTCTTCACATGAGAGGAGCGCGAAACCGATCCTTCAGTTGGCGAAATAGCTGTTGATTCCTAGGTGAAATATTACAAGTGTGGTTTTAGAAATGCGCCGCGCGCACGAAAATGCCGGCCAGCATGGCACCGAGCAATGGTCCGACGACTGGAATCGCAGCGTACCCCCAGTTCGATCCCGCCTTCTTGCCGAGCGGCAACATGGCATGCGCGATTCTCGGACCCAAGTCGCGGGCAGGATTGATCGCGTATCCAGTGGTTCCACCCAGCGACAAGCCAATTGCCCATATCACCGCAGCGCTTAGGACCGTACCAAGTCCTGCGACCGGACCCGCCGCGACCTTCCCGGAGAAGATAGCTCCTACAACCGTTACTAGCACGAAGGTGCCGATAATTTCGCTCAGCAGGTTCGCGCCAATACTGGGGATGGCCGGCGAGGTCGAAAAGCACGCGAGTTTCAAGTTCGCATCTTCGGTCACCTTCCAATGCGGCAGAAAATGGAGCCACACGGCGATCGCTCCGGCCACGGCGCCGAGAAGCTGCGCCGCTAAGAAGGGCAAGACCTTCGAGAAATCGCCTGATACGATCGCCATTCCCAGCGTCATGGCTGGATTCAGATGGCTATCGGGGCTGCCGCAGGCGGTCGCCGTGAAGCTGCCCGCCATCACGGCAAACGCCCAGCCCGCGGCGATGGCCGTCCATCCAGCGCCTTCCGCTTTGGAATGCCGGAGCGAAACATTCGCCACAACACCATTACCCAGAAGAATGAGGACGAGAGTCCCCATGAATTCGCCGAAGAACTTCGCGCCCATTCTTGTCTCAGATCTCAGGCCACGGCATCAAGTCAATTGTGCTTGCTTCATAAAGACTGCTTTTGTTGCATGGCTGAACTCGACCTTTGTTCGACCCTTGCAGTTCACCTGCTTGTGGCCTCCGGCGAGAGCAGCGGGGCTAATCTGCTATTAGGTTCGGCAATCTTTCGCGGCTTCTTTTCCATTCGGATGAGTCTTGCCGGAAAGAACTCCGGAGATCCAGCGAAGGAGATTCGCACGGACCTCGTCCCGGTTGATCTCGTTTAGCATTTCGTGTCGCCCACCAGCGTAGAAATCGTGTTCGATATCGCGGATACCCGCATCGCGATATCGGTCAAGTAGAACGGAGACCCCTTCGAGCTGCTGGCCGACGGGATCTTCACTTCCCGAAAACACGTAGATGGGCAAATCCTTGCGAATCTGACGAAGACGAACCGGATCGGCCAGCCGGGACGCCGCGGCGAAGAACGATTGGTTCGCAGCAGGTTGTAGCCATCCGAAACACAGCGGGTCATTCATAAATGCATCCACGACTGCGGGGTCGCGACTTAACCAGTCGCACGGCGTCCGCGCTGGCTCGAAGGCCGCATTCACGATTTCTGCGGGACTACGTTTATCGGATTGAACAAGGCGAACTAGCCCGTCGAGTGCACCGGAACCAGAGAGGGCCAGCCCGTCGATAAATTCACTGTGATCGATCACGCATTGCTGCGCCGCGAACGACCCCATGCTATGCCCAAGAAGTATGAAAGGCACGTCGCGATGTTCCTCTTTGGCAATCGCCGTTAACCGCGCGACATCCTCGACGAGCAGATTAAATCCGCCGTCTCCGAAATCTCCAAAGTTCTTCGGCGAGAGCGCGGTTCGACCATGTCCGCGGTGGTCATTGCCATACACAACCAATCCCGCGTGCACGAGATACTCGATCAAGCCAACGTACCGTGCGATGTGTTCGCCTAGTCCATGGGCGATCTGAACAATTCCCCGGGCACGTCCGCGGCTATCCCACCTCGCGCAAGCAATGGGCAGTCCATCTGTGCTCGTGAATTGGAAACGATGAGGTTGGATCGTTACAGTAAGCATGGTCTAAGCGTCTCTTGGGTCACCGGTTGGATTCTTGAGCGAGCTTTGCGATGAGCGCCTGAGCGGCTGCAGGCGTCTTCGTTCCATCTTCAACGATTTGGCTGTTTTTTAATGTCTTGCCATACAGGGATTTGTTCCCGGATTGATCGGGCTTCAGGATTGCGCCGTCAAGACCGAAGCCAGCGAAAGCCCCTTTGGTCTGACCGTAAAAAAGAATCTTGGCGTTGGGGTCGTCGTGCGCCGACCTACCGTTTCCCCACGCAGCAGAGGCGTCCGACCCGATCGCGAACCGATCAGAAAGCATCTTCGAGCGCCGTTCCTTGTCCAACGATAGGATGACGATATCGATCTTCTCGCCGCCGACCTGAACACCCAGGCTGCCGCTCTCTAATGTGACCGCGCCTGGCGCCGACCAGTTGCTGCCGCTCCGGCAGGCAATAAATCCCCGCCCGTAGCCAACGCCGACAACCGCGGCGCCCTTTTCGAATCCAGGAATGACAGCAACGCAGTCGGCGTCGGCGATCTGTTGCGGCTGAATCCCGTGCCCAGATTCCGTCATCGCATTGAGAACGGCCAGGGCCTTTCCAAGCCGTGCCACGGTGTCATCTGCAGCTACCGCAGAAAATGTTGCCGCGATTGTCAAGAAGAAAATGCATTGTGTTTTTCGCATAAGTGTTGTGTCGTCCTGGTGCCGCGGCTAGATGTGAAATACCGCCTTCACAACGATAAGAGCTTCGCAGAGTGCGGTTGGTTGGGCTCG
>DATNLB010000736.1:0-5436 GCA_035603095.1 Candidatus Acidiferrales bacterium | reverse complement strand
CTCAGACGAAAGGGCTTTGTAAAACCTCTTTGAGAACGGTCGTGCCGCAGAGGTTGAATTCCTCTCATCTGGCCCCGATTTGGGCCTGTCCGGCACCATCGAGACACACGTGCGGACCGTTTGGGAGTATCTATGGCATTTAGGTAGCCGTCCTAAGTGCTTTTTTTTCAGGTAGTCGCCATTGATTCCACGGAAATATGTGTCAATAATTCGGAAGAGGATTGCCCATGACCACCCTGGAGCCAGTACACAGTGAGATCCACTCCACGCTCAAGATTCCGATGGAGGTGAAGAGCTGAACACGAGACCCCTACCGTAGCGACGGAATACGATTCGACTTCGCACGCTGAATCCGCCGTGGACTCAGCAGGTTGGGGTAACGCGCAGTCCTCGGGAGCCGCCACCTTCCACTGCGCGCGAGACAATTTTCACCACTTTTGTGGAAAGCATTGCCCGTTGGAAGCTCCTCGATGGAACCTGATCGAATGTTTTCTAGGCTTTGGCGTGGCATGTCTTTGGGCACAAAAATGCCTTTTGTTCATACAGATTTTTCCACTCTCGCCACTGAGATAACGTGCTCTTGGATAGTGGGATTCAATCCAAGCGTTGAAGGGGGCTGTTATGAAACTGAAGGTGATCTATTCTCTTGGGTTATTGATAGCGCTTGCAACCGTTCTCCCCTCAGCATTACTGGCCGATAGTACCCCGTCGGGAACAGCCTCGGCTGCTGGTTCCTCCGGAGCATATAGCTCCGGCGGTGCTGACGATCCGGCGGTGAGCTTCACCGGGGTGACCACGAATTCTACCAACGGATCCTGGAGCTTGGGGTGGGAGTTTTCGACCAATACGGCGATTAACGTAAGCGCACTGGGGTTCTACGACGCCACTCTGTCCGGCGGGTCTGTGGGCTTGGGCAACTGTTCCGGGTGCGGCGAAGTCGGCATCTATGATTCGACTGGCACGCTGCTGGTCTCGGGATTGGTCAACACCTCGGGCACCCAGGTTGGCGATTTCTTTTACGTTTCAGTTCCGACAACCCTGCTAGGTGCTGGCCAGAACTATTACGTGGCGGCAGAAACAGGCAACGCCGACTATACGTGGAATCCGACGGGGTTTGGAGTCGACTCAAACATCAACTACCTGAACGGCGCGTACATATTCAGTAGCACCTTGGCCTTCCCAAGCGCTCTTGATACCTCTGTCACCGGGTATTTCGGCGCGAATTTTCAAGAGACCGCCGCTGTTGTCGCTACTCCGGAACCGTCAAGCCTCTTGCTTCTCGCCGCCGGGTGGTTGGCCGCAGGGGTTCTGATGTTTTTCGGAAGAAGGTCTTACGGCGTCAGAGCCTCGGCTTCAGCGGCAAGTTGCTAAAAAAGTAGGGTACATCGCAAATATTTCCCCCGAGTGGCGACGCACCCTGGAATCAACCGCATCGGACGCGAAGGATTCAGGCTGTCGCGGGATAAACTCTTTGTGGAGAAGCGCAACGGCACTACGACCCTGTTCTCGGCCCTGAATCCCAAGCAGTGCGGAAAATCAAATGAGGTACCCCGATCTGACGGATAGCTCTTCGCCCACGCGGTAGCGTTCACGGGGCTGGTCGGGTCGTCTCCCGCGTACGGGGGCGTTTCACTCCATCAAAACATCGGTTTAAGAGTGCACATTCAGCCTTCGTGCCTCAGAGAAGGGGCATGGAAAGCCATTTCCACTTTTGCCCTTAGGATTCCGTGAAAACAAGGGCTTCGAGAGCTGATTTTTCATAACATTAAGAAAAATAGAGACTTACAGTGGAGCCGGGGGCCTGGGTTTTGGTCCCAAAGGTGCCTCTCTCTTGCTTGTCATACAGACAGCGGAACGTCCCTAGAAACCGTTGAGCATACCAGACGGCCGTCGAGCGATTGACGAGCCAACAGGAGACAGCCGGCGTAATCGGCCGGCGAATTTTTCGATGAGAAAGTACTACCGATTCGTTGAGGGTTTTCGCAGATTCGCGAAGCAACGAATGACGCCAGAGGAAGCCATCACCCTGGCGAAAAGCTCCATCCAGAAGCGTGTAGCGGCTCGCGATGAGAACTTTCTGAACTTCGTCGAAAAGGGTGTTTTCCAGTATTCCAGTAGCCCTTACCTGAAGCTGCTTGAATCGAAGAAAATCCAGTTCGACGACCTGAAAAATTGGGTTGCGAAGGATGGGATTGAAGGATCGCTCCGTACCCTGGAAAGCGAAGGTGTGTATTTCACCGTCGATGAGTTCAAGGGCAAAGTTCCGGTAGTGCGAAACGGGGCGGAATTCTGGTGCAAGGAGGGAATGTTCGACAATCCCTTCCTGTCCTACGTGTATGAAGTGCGAAGTGGCGCCACGCGCAGCGCCGGAACCAGAGTTCGCATTGACTTCGACTATCTGCATCAGAGGTCTCTCTACGATGCACTGTTGTTGAGCATTCATGGATGCCTGCAGGCACCCATAGCTAATTGGTTTCCCGTATTCCCCGGAGCGCCCGGAATCAACTCGAGTCTGCGGTTTGCGCACATTGGTAATCCCGCGCGACGGTGGTTCTCGCAGGTGCCAGAGGACCGTTTGAACGTGAACTGGGAGAAGAAGTGGGGCACAAAACTGATCTTCACCCTCGGGAAATTGCATGGCTGCCCGCTGGCGGAGCCCGAGTATGTGCCGCTGGATGATGCCCTCAAGGTGGCCAAATGGGCTGCCGACGCTTTGCAAGAGAACGAGCGCTGCGTGGTTTACACCTTCGCCGCTTCGGCGGTGCGAACTTGCATTGCCGCGGCGGACAACAACCTAAACATCAAGGGGACCAAGTTTCTGGTGACCGGCGAGCCACTCACTCCGCAGAAAAGAAAAGAAATCGAAGCTTTGGGGGCTTGCGCGGTACCCGTTTACGGAATTTCCGAGGCGGGAGTCATCGCGGCGGGCTGCGACCAGGCTCACACAGAAAGCGACCATTGCCACCTCTACAAGGACACGACTGCGATCATTTCGCACCGGCAAATTGTGCCGCATTCCGATCTCTCTGTTGACTCCTATCTATTCACAACCCTGCTCTACGAATCTCCCAAACTTCTTCTGAATGTCGGCATGGGCGATTATGGCAATCTCTCGGAGCAGGACTGCGAGTGCACCTTCGGACAGGTTGGCTTCGGCACGCATCTGAGCGGAATTCGCAGCTATGAAAAACTGACCGGCGAGGGCGTGACCTTCGTGGATACCGATTTCGTTCGAATTATCGAGCGGGAACTTCCGGAAAGATTTGGCGGCAAAAGCACGGATTATCAACTGGTGGAGAAAGAAGATTCACGCGGGCTGACCCACCTGCAGTTGCTTGTGAGTCCGCGCATCGGCGAGATTCAAGAAACCAAGGTTTTGGACACGTTCTTGAACCTGCTCAAGCGTGCCGAAGATAGCCCGGAATCCTGGTCGCAGTCCGGCACGGAAATGTGGAAACAGTCGAACATGGTGCAAATTAGTCGAGAGTTCCCCATCGCGACCGCCAGCGGAAAGATTCTGCCCTTCTTTGTTTCGAAATCCAAGAGCGTTCCCGTCGCGGAACGCAGTACAGCGAGCCAAAAAATATGATAACGGACAATAAGTCAGTTGTGACCTTGGTTGAAGAGAATGTGCCGCAGCCAAGGACTCAGACGATTGGCGTAGCCGCGCCAACGTACGGAAAGGAACCCGGAACAAGCTTCCCTACCCGAAGGCTGAGAAGGCTCAGGCAAAATGACAGATTCCGGCGGTTGGTGCGCGAGCATTCACTGGCGATTGATGATTTGATATTGCCCTTGTTCGTGGTGCCCGGTCACGGGATAAAACACGAGATCAATGCAATGCCGGGAAACTATCATCTTTCCATCGACAAATTGATCGAGGAAGTGAAAGAAATTCGCGATCTCGGTATTCCCGGGATTCTGTTGTTTGGAGTGCCTGACACCAAAGAAAAAGATCTACTTGCCACGGGCGCCTACGCGCCGAACGGAATCGTTCAGGAAGCGGTTCGCGCGCTAAAGAAGTATGTGCCCGAAGTGTTGGTGGTGACCGACGTATGCCTGTGCGAATACACGCCGCACAGCCATTGCGGGATTCTCGATGACGGATACCTGGTGAACGATGCGTCGAGGGATGTGCTTGCGAGAACGGCGCTCTCGCACGTGCAGGCGGGCAGCGACATGGTGGCGCCGGCAGCGATGCTCGATGGACAGATACGAGCGCTGAGAGAAATGCTGGATAGCGACGGCTTTGTGAATACGCCGATCATGGCGTATTCGGCGAAATATGCCTCGAAACTCTACGATCCCTTCTTCAAGGAAGGCACGCAGTCGGCGTTGTCGCATGGTGACAAGAAAACCCACCAAATGGATTACTGCAATTCCAATGAGGCGATGCGCGAGATCGCATTGGATATCGAAGAGGGTGCGGACATTGTGATGGTAAAGCCCGCGCTCTATTACCTGGACATCGTGTACCGGGCGAAGACGGAATTCCAGATGCCCTTGGCCACGTACAACGTGAGCGGTGAGTACGCCATGATCGACGCCGCAGCACGAATTGGCCGTCTGGATAAAAAGCTGATCATGATGGAAGCGCTGACGTCAATGAAACGGGCCGGCGCGGACATCATCATCACCTATTTTGCAAAGGAAGCGGCTAAGGAGCTGCAGTAGGCGCGCTCCCGGCTGTCCCCCGGCTGGCCTCTCGCTCGTCCATATGCGCTGAAGGTCCACGTCTCCGAGATGTGGAATCGTGAATCGCACAATGTTTATTGCAGAAAGACCGTGAAACACGCGAAGTGTGAAAGGGCCGAGCACCAGCAATCGACATGGAAATAGCGCTCATAGGGATCAGCCACCGTACCGCGAGCATTGAGCTGCGCGAACGCGTCGCGTTTCGCGTTGAACAGGCCTGCGAGGCCGCCGATCAGTTGCGCGCCCGCGGAATCCTAAAAGAAGCGGTCATACTGTCCACCTGTAACCGCACGGAAGTCTACGGGATCACTCGCGAGCGCACAGCGGACAACTTGCGTGCTATGGAGACGTTTATTGCGTCTTATCACCAGGTCCCGCAGCAGGAATTCAACGCCGCGCTCTACCGGCATACGGATCGCGAGGTGGTACGCCACATCTATAGAGTGGCAGCCGGTCTGGATTCAATGCTGCTGGGCGAGTCAGAAATCCTCGGCCAGGTCCGCGAGGCATACCGGGTTGCGATGGATCATGGGGCCACCGGGCGTGTGCTAAACCGACTATTCCAGTCCGCGCTGGAAGTGGGAAAGCGAATTCGCACCGAGACGCAGATCGCAACCAGACCCATGTCCGTGGCGTTTGCGGGAGTGAAGCAGGCGGAAGCACTCTTGCGCGGCCTGGAAAATCAGCGCGTCTTGATCGTCGGAGCGGGTGTCACGAGCGAGCAGGTGGTGAAACACCTGT
>DATNLB010000700.1:0-2141 GCA_035603095.1 Candidatus Acidiferrales bacterium | reverse complement strand
TCCGAGCTCTCCACGCCGCGTTTAAATCGTCCTCCGACTTAGCCGGGCGGCGGACCACTTTTCAAAAGCTGTTCGAAGCCGTCATTGGCAAATGGGTGCGCGGCGCGATTTGTCCGCCAGGTGTCGAAACCTGGCTGGAGTTTTGCTCCCGGGTGAATTCCGGCCTGGCGAAGTTCCTCGCGGCCGGTAGCCGCGGTGAACGCATCGCGATTTTTACTTCCGGTGGTCCCATCGCTGTTGCCATGCAGCGTGCTTTGCAGCTTTCTCCGGAGAGCACTTTACAAGTGAGTTGGATGTCGCGGAACTCTTCTTGGAGTGAATTTCTCTACGCCGCGGAGCGATTTACACTCAGCGGTTTCAATTCTCACGGGCATATCAGCGATCCGGCAATGTTGACCTATCGTTAGGGAGACTTCCGATGAGCGACTTGCTGGACCATCCAGCGGCTATTCGACAGGGCGAAGAGCTTGACTTGGCCACTCTCGAACCCTACTTGCGCCGTCACTTTCCCAACGAAGCGGGCGCGCTCCAAGTCCGCCAATTTCCGAGCGGTCATTCCAACTTGACTTACTCATTGCAGCTCGGTGACAGGGAGTTGGTGCTTCGGCGGCCGCCCTTCGGAAGCAAGGTCAGGTCCGCCCACGATATGGGCCGCGAATTTCGCGTGCTCTCAAAGCTCCACTCCGTCTACGCCCCAGCTCCCGAAGTGCTTCTATATTGCGACGACGATTCAATCCTCGGCACACCGTTCTACGTGATGGAACCGATCCGCGGCATCATCCTTCGCAGAAACCTGCCGCACGGGCTGGATTTTCCAGCTGAAAAAGCACGGCGGCTCAGCGAATCCTTCATTGAGAATCTCATAGAATTGCACCGTGTCGACTACGCAGCCGTAGGTCTGTCCGATCTGGGAAGGCCGGAAGGGTATCTGGAACGGCAGGTTCGCGGCTGGATCGAACGCTACCACGGTTCCAAAACACACGATTATCCCGAGGTAGAGAAAATTTCTGCGTGGATGCAAGAGCATATGCCACCCACAAGTGCCGTTTCACTGATTCACAATGACTACAAATACGACAATGTAGTGCTCGATTCGAGCGACGTCACAAGAGTCATCGGCGTCCTCGATTGGGAGATGTGCACCATCGGTGACTCTGTTTCAGATCTCGGCACTGCATTGGCCTATTGGGTGGATGCAACGGATCCAGAGGAGGTGCAGCAAAATCGCTGGGGACCCACAACGCGTCCCGGCAGCTTTACAAGGGAAGAATTCGTACAGCACTACGCGCGAAAAACGGGGTGCGATGCTTCCCAGATCGCTTTCTATCTCACTTTCGCGCGTTTCAAACTTGCGGTCATCGTCCAGCAGATTTACTTTCGCTACCGCCAGGGCCTGACCAAAGACGAGCGCTTTGCATCCATGCCTGAGAGAATCCAAATCCTCCTGCGCGCCGCTTTGCACGGCGCGCAAACTGGACAAATCTAGCGCGTATTTCTCAGTTCAGATTCGAGCTCGCCACAGCTGCAGTCATTTTCAAATGGATCACAAGTAGTAGCGAACGATCCACTCCGCAACGCAAGCAGGCTTTTCGGACTTTTCGTTTTCGATCGTTACCGCATAAGTCGCTTCAACGGAATCAGGAAGTTCTTTCATAGTCAGCACCGACACGCGTGCGCGAACCCTGGAATCGGCCCGCACCGCAGCAGGGAAGCGCACTCGATTCAACCCGTAATTCACGGCTAGTCGCACATCACTCTGGATCTGAATCAACTCCTTCACAAGGTAGCTGATCAAAGACAGGGTTAGAAACCCGTGAGCGATTGTCGTGCCGTAAGGCGATTCTGTTCTTGTCCGCGCCTGATCTAGGTGAATCCATTGCCGGTCTTCCGTGGCTTCTGCGAACTGCTCGATCCGCTCTTGCGTAACGCGGAACCATTCCGTTACCCCAATTTCTCGGCCCACCAATTCTTTCAGCGATTGCGGGTCTCTAACAGCCAATGGCTGCATCAACTTCCCCCAGGGCGAGTCTTGTGACTCTGTCGCACATCTGTTTAATCAATATTGTGAAACCTGCGGTCCCGCCGGTTTCTTGCCTTTAGCCAGCTCCCACTTCGCAATCGATTCCACGTGTACTTCATCC
>DATNLB010000676.1:0-4786 GCA_035603095.1 Candidatus Acidiferrales bacterium | reverse complement strand
CCGCCGAGTGTGTATTTTCCGTCCGGCATGCCCGTTGCAGAGAGCCCGTCGCTCACCAGGGTGATGTGCGCGGCTCCCTTGGCGAGAAGAAGCAGTTTCATGGCGGCTTCTTCGACGTGTACGCCGTCGGCGATCAGCTCCGCATTGATCTCCGGCGAAGTGAGCACCGCCCCGATGACGCCCGGATCGCGATGTGAAAACGGACGCATCGCGTTGTAGAGGTGAGTAGCGCTGCGCGCCCCTCGGGCCATCGCCGCACGAGCCTGTTCATAGGTTGCGTCGGTATGCCCCATGGAAACGACCAGGCCGGCTTCTCGCGCCGCATCGATGCAGGGAGCGGCGCCGAGTAATTCCGGCGCAATCGTGAGAATCCTGGCATTCCCCGCGGCGGCCTTGAGGAAGCGGCTGAGCGTTTCCGCCGACGGCAACTGAATCCATTTAGCGGGATGAACTCCGCGGCGCTCCTTGCTGATGAAGGGCCCCTCGAAATGGATCCCCAGGATTTCCGCGCGCGGTTCGTCCGTTTCATGCTGTTGCGTGATGTACCCGGCGATTCCCTCGACGGCGCGCAGGGTCTCGTCCGTGCTGGCCGTTACGGTGGTGGCGAGAAGCGAGGTGGTGCCATATTCCGAAACCTTGCGAGTGATGGATCGCAAGGCGGCGCCAGTTCCTTCCATCATGTCGTGGCCGCCGGCTCCGTGGATGTGCACATCTATGAAACCCGGGATTGCCGTCTTGTCCGTGGCGCGAATTTCCTGCGCTCCCGCGGGCAGAGTCATCCCCGAGCGCGGCCCGATGGCCTCAATGGAATCTTCGCGAATCAGGATGCCCGCGTCGTTAATTTCTGTCGTCGGGGTTAGCGCACGGCCGGTGTGAATGAGAATGGTCGACATGGCAGCACAACATCGTAGCGGAAATACTTCGCGGCACAAAACAAAACGGGCGCCCCGACCGGGACGCCCGTCATGAAAAAACGAACAGAGACTTACTTGACTGCAGGAGCCATGTCGATGCTGCTCAACTTGAGCGTTTCGCCGTCCACCGTGCCCTTTACGGTCACGTGATGGCCGGCATGCGCCGCCACTTTGTCCTGCGCATCGACCACGTACACTTTCTTGTCGGCATCGTTCACGAACACGTACTTGGCGCCATGCTCCTTGACGCACTTGGTCGTGCACTCGCCGGCCTTGTCGTTTGCGCCTTTTACTCCACACTGGCTGTCTGAGATCCAGCCGGTCCAGGAGCTGTCCGCCGCCATCGCGAGCGCTCCCGCGAACAGCGTCGCTGCCACTGCCATCGAGAATCGTACTTTCATGCTTTCCCCCTCCAGAGAAATCCACTGCGGTTTTTTGATCCGCCGGGCTGCCCCGTAGCTTGGCACAGGGGCCGGCCGGTGTCCAGACTCTTCCTGCTACCTACTACGATGAATTCTTATTCCCGGATGAACGTCAACAAAAAAGGGGGGATTCTGTGGAATCCTCCCCTGTCTTGTGTGCTCCAAGGAGTCGATGTTCTGCCCCCGCGGAACTTGCTTACTGCCCGGACGTCGCCGTGCTCGCCGAGGTTGCTCCTGCCGCCTTCGGCACGCTCAGGTAGCCCGTGGCGGTCGACTTGGTGACTTTGTTGACCACCAGTTCAATCGCTGCGCGCGTCCCGCCGGTGTAGAAGAAAATCGGCTCGTTCACCGAGCGATCCTTCTTTTCGAAGCTGTTGTCATCTGCCAGGACGTTGATGGTGTAGCGGTTCTTCTTGGTGTTGGTGTCCTTCAGTTGGATTTGAATGCTGCCAACCTTTGTCGCACCGCCCTTGCGCTGCACGGTGAACTCGAAGTAATCGCGCTGCCCCATGCGGCGGAGCTGATCGATTTCATCATGGTTCCGCGCAATGAGCGTGCCCATCTCGCTGCGCGCCATCTGGATGCTGTTCTTGGTGGCGTCCAAGTCGCTCTTCACGCCACTGACGTCCCCGTTAAGCTTGTTCACGTCCTCGGCGTTCGCCTTATTGGCCAGTTCGGCCTTAACGGAAGTCGCCAGGTTGGTCACTTTCTGGTCGACCGCCACCGTGGCATACTTGTTCTGCTTGCGCGCGGCGACCAGATCCGCATGCGTGACCTTGAGCTTGTCCGTAACTACCTTGACATCGCTCTGCAGTTGCTGGTTTATCTCGTCGGCCTTTGCCAGCCTCTGGTTCAGCGCTTCATTGGCCTGCCTTACGGTGGCTTGCGTCGATTGCTCGATACTCCTGGCCTGATTCAGTGCGCTCAAGCCGACTCCCAAGCCGAGCAGCGAAATGCCGCCCAATACCGCTACTGCCAATCCGACCCAACGGGGTGTCCCGCTCGTGGTGGCTGATTCTTGAAATTCGCTCATATACTTCTTTCTCCTTTTGGCGCTTCGCCCTGTGCCATGGAAATGAGCATCCGCCTCGCCAAATGGATCCTTGGCGCCAAACAGAGACTAAACTACGTAAATTCAATCGATTGGAGGTGATACTAGGCGGGAAGCAGCGTAGTTCCATAGGTACTAGTACTAGTAAAGATTACGCGATTCCATCGGAGATTGTATATTTTTCTGTCAGTACTCTTAAGAACTATGGTATTGAGGGGATTTTCAGGAATAGGCAGAGTCGAAAAACCAAGGCGATGTAAGAGCTGCGGCCTAAATTAAAATCTTTCAATTAGTTAGCGTGGGGATAAATCAGGCAGCGCGAGATCCCGCGTCGGCCCCGGCAATGCGCTCGGAGCTGAAATACCGCTCCAGCGTGTTTACAGCTGCGTCCAGCACCACATGGCAATCAGAGCAAGTTTCCAGATGGCGCTTAATCTCGCCTTCGACGGACGTGGAGAGTCGCCCCTCTAAGTACCAACAAATCAAATGGATAGTGTCCTTACAGCTCATATCCCCTGTCCCTCAAATTCCCAATGACGAGAACGCCGCCCATCTAGAGTTGTGCATTTCCAGCGCCAAACACAGCCTCGCCACTGAAGATATTATCTCCCGATAAATCAAAGGTTTAGCCGGGATTACATTTTCCCGACGCGGTCTGCACGGCACGATTTTTGAAAAGATTACACATCGAGTAGTTCAAATGTGCAGAATATCGTCAAAAGATCACTAGCGTTGCGGAGCGACAGTCATCTCCCGCAGAGCCTGGATGCGCTTCTCAAGTGGGGGATGCGTGCTAAAGAGAGAAGACAAAGTGCCGCCGCCGAAGAGCGGTTTTACGATGCACAATGCCGAAGTCGAGGGGGAAAGCGAGGTGGTAGGAATGCGCTGGTTATAAGCTCCCAGCTTTTCGAGCGCGCTGATCAAGCCATAAGGCTGGCCTACCATCCGTGCCCCCGTTTCATCTGCAGAAAACTCTCGCTGCCGCGAAAGACCGAGTTGCAGCAGCATTGCGGCGAGCGGGGCAAGAAAAAATAGGAGTAGCCCGAGGATGCCACCGCCGCCACCGCGTTCGCGATCATCGCGGTCGCCGCCTCCGAACCACAGGCCCCAATGGGCGATCCAGGTGATGGCTCCTGCAAGCGTCGCCGCGACGGAACTAATCAAAATGTCGTAATTACGAACGTGCGAGAGTTCATGTGCGATTACGCCTTCGAGCTCGTCATCATTCATGAGCTGCAACAGACCTTCGGTCACTGCCACCGAAGCATGCCGCGGGTTTCTGCCGGTTGCAAAGGCGTTCGGGGCCGCTTCCGGGATCGCGTAGAGCTTGGGTACCGGGATATTCGCCTTAGCGGCGAGACGTTCCATCACTGTGTAAAGCCGAGGCACCTCTTCGCGCGAAACGGGCCGCGCGCCGCTGGAGAGCAAAGCGATTTTGTCCGAGAAGAAATAAGCGAACGCATTCGTGCAGATCGCAATTCCCAAGCCCAGAGTCATCCCATTTCGGCCGCCAAAATACTGGCCCACCATCATCAGGAAAAGTGTGAGGACTCCCAGCAGAAAAGCTGTGCGAATAATTCTCATTGTGCCCCTTGTCTTCTGATACGTACGAACAACCCGAAATCTTACTTTTTTCGGGGAAACGCGGAGCGCCCTGAGCTCGCTCCGCTTCTAACCATTAGATTCCCGCGGCAGCCGCGGGTTGTTTTGCCGGCGTGCGCTCGAATCGCATCGCGTCTTTCTGCCCATCGCGGTCCACGCGCACATGATCGCCCGGCAACACCTTGCCCTCCAGGATCTGCAACGCCAGGGGATCCTGAATTAGCCGCTGGATAGTCCTCCGCAGCGGCCGCGCACCATATGCAGGATCGTAACCCTCGCGCAGGAGCAATTCCTTCGCCGCGGATGTCAACTCGAGCGTAATCTGCCGCTCCACAAGGAGCTTCTCCACGCCCTTCAGCAGCAAGCCCACGATGCGCTCCAAATGCTCTTTCCCGAGTGGGTTGAAGATCACAATCTCGTCGATCCGGTTGAGGAACTCCGGTCGGAAAGAAGCGCGCAATGCCTCCATCGCTTCCTTTCGCGCCCGCTCCGGATCTTTGTTCGACAATTCAAAGATCGCCGCCGACCCCACGTTGCTGGTCATCACCAGCACGCTGTTCCGGAAGTCCACGGTGCGGCCTTTGCCGTCGGTGAGGCGCCCGTCCTCGAGAATCTGCAATAGCACGTTGAACACATCCGGATGGGCCTTTTCAATTTCGTCAAACAAAATAACCGAGTAGGGATGACGCCTTACCTGCTCGGTGAGCTGTCCGCCCTCCTCGTATCCAACGTAGCCGGGAGGCGCGCCGATAAGCCGCGACACGCTGTGCTTCTCCATGTACTCGCTCATATCGATG
>DATNLB010000670.1:0-2391 GCA_035603095.1 Candidatus Acidiferrales bacterium | reverse complement strand
CGTCTGGCTGCGGACGGAGCGAACGTGGCCATCACATACACGAAAGGTGCCGATGCGGCCGCGTCGGTCGTCAAGGAGATTGAACGCGCTGGCCGAAAGGCGATCGCAATTCAGGCGGACGCCACTGATGCCGGCGCTGTCGAAGCCGCGGTCGAAAAGACCGTGGCGACATTTGGCCGGCTCGATGTCCTTGTGAACAATGCCGGCACGGCCATTGCCAAGAGGTTCGAGGAGACCACGCTGGAGGAGCTGGACCGCCTAATTGACATCAACGTGCGCGGCATCTTCGTCGCGACGCAAGCGGCGCTGAAGCAAATGAAGAGCGGCGGCCGCATTATCATGATCGGCTCGTGCGTAGGCGAGCGCGCCCTGACGCCCGGCCTCGTGCCCTACTCGGCCACAAAGGGAGCGGTCAAGATGTTCACTCAGGGGTTGTCCAGAGAGGTGGGGAGCCGGGGCATCACAGTCAACAATATCCAGCCGGGCCCGATCGACACGGATTTGAATCCCGCTGCTGGCGATTGGGCTGCGCCCCAGAAGGCCAACACAGCGCTCGACCGCTACGGATCTGTTGACGAAGTCGCCGCATTGGTCGCGTTTGTGGCTGGTCCGGAGGCGTCGTACATCACCGGCGCGAACCTGACTGTCGACGGCGGCACCAACGCTTAACCGCAAGTTTAATCGACGATGAAGCGGGAACGGCCATCTTGGCGAGGGGATTCTGCAGGACCGCTTCGAATGCGCGAAGTGCGGGGATGATCAACACGCAATACATGTCAAGTGGAGGAAGCTGTCCAATGGCTAACCTGGTGATGAGACACAGCATCTCTTCTGAGCTAGCACAGAAAATGGTGGATGAAGCGCTCGTGAAAGCCGACGCCGAGCGCATCGGCGGGGCGCGCGCCCAGAATTCCCGCAGCGCACGTAGACATTTTCTCTGATCCCCCGATGTTGCTAAAAGAGCGTGGGTTCCTCGTATCTCGCCGCGGCCGTACGCTGACACTTGGGCCGTTCGTCGTCTTGCAGATTGAACAGGACTGGCTGGGCCTGTTGGGCCGCCTTGCACTGCTCGCGGCGCAGTTTGAGAATATCGCGCCACAAGTACCGCTTATTATCCAAGACCAAGTACCTAGGCTTCCTCACGCGACGGTTTCCAGCAGGGATTCCGTCAGGGCGAGACCGCGTAAGTAATCGGCAGCTTTTTGCGCTTGCGAGGCCGCTGTGAAGAACGCCCGGTCGTCCGCCCGCAACAGCTCGATCCAATTCGCGATGTATGAGGCGTGCCGTACCTCTTTATTGATTCCGAATTCCGCGCAGAGAAAGGCACTAGCGAGTTCGGCCACTAGTTCTTCGGCCGCGTAAGCACGATTGCCGAACCGGTTTGTGAGATTACGATCGAGGCGACTTTTATGGCCGGACCAGTGACCCAACTCGTGAAAGCTGGTAGCGTAAAAACAGTCCGCGTCTTTAAAAGCCTCGAAAGAGGGCATCGAAATGAAGTCCCGGCCCGCCGCGTAGTAGGGCTCACCTTGGCCTTCGCGAAAATCTGCGCCGGTGACTGTTATGAAGTCTTGCGCGTCCGCGTTGCGCTCGTCCAGATTGAGGGCTGTCGCTTCGCCAGTGAGGCACTCTTCTGGAAGGCCGTGGCACTGGGCAACATTGAACACGGTGTACTCTTTGAGAAACGGGACATGGCGCACTTCGTCCGTGTCGGTCGTCTTCTCGACCTTGGAAACGAAATACACCTTGACCCCGTGTTCCCCTTTGCGGACGACTCCGCCGACGTCGAGGGCCTGTTTGAATGTGAGCCAACGCTGGGTTGCGTACCCGTGCGCCCATAAGAAAATGACGTTGCCGCCTGAGTAGGGCCGCTTCGTCACGGCATTCTTGGGGATGTTTCCACGCCCGATTGACTTCCAGTCTTTGATCCAGGGCGGGGCACCGGCTTCGAGTTGGGCCAGGATGCGGTTAGTGACTTCACCATAATGATTTTTGGCCATGGTAATACCTTGGTGAAAAGTGCTGACATCTCCTTTTGATTTGGCTAGGGGGGCCGCTTGTACGCGGCCCCGAGAGTTAGTCCGCTGTCGCCGGGACCTCGATACCGAGGGTTTGGAGTTTGGCGACGAGCGTTTTTGACAAAGGCACGTTCCCCAGCGTACAGGCGCCGTCCGCGAGCGCTTGCTTGTAGTCACTCGCTTTCTGCGGCGTTATCTCCCGAGCTTTGAATACGGAATTGATCTGACCCGCGGTGGACCCCTTGAAGAACGTCGTAGACAAGGTGGGGTACTTGCGTACGGCTCTGGGCTTAACCTTTCCGTTCCCTCGCGTCCGCCGCGGCTTGGGGCCAGCGGGGACGGCTGGGACGACTGGGGCGACTGGGACGGTCCG
>DATNLB010000560.1:0-2363 GCA_035603095.1 Candidatus Acidiferrales bacterium | reverse complement strand
ACGGCTCCAACGACCGCACCGGCGAGGCCGATGTTCCGCTTTTCAAGCGTGATCAAGTGCTCGTCGGATTCCTGCGGCCGCTCGGCTCGGCGGAAACCATCCAGACCATCGCGGGCAAAGGTGTGACTTCGTTCTCGGTGGAATTGATGCCGCGCACTACTCGGGCGCAGAGCATGGACGCGCTTTCCTCGATGGCCACCATATCCGGATACAAAGCAGTGCTGATTGCCGCCGATGCGCTGCCGAAGTTTTTCTCCATGCTGACCACCGCAGCGGGAACAATTACGCCGGCGCGCGTGCTGATCCTTGGCTGCGGCGTCGCCGGACTGCAAGCCATCGCTACGGCGCGCAGGCTCGGCGCCGTGGTGTCCGCGTACGATTTGCGGCCAGCCGTGAAAGAGCAAGTGCATAGCCTTGGCGCGCGCTTCGTCGAGCTGCCCATCGAAGCCAAAGACGCGCAGGATGCCCGCGGCTACGCAACGGCGCAGGGGGAAGACTTTTACCGCCGGCAACGCGAACTCCTCGGAAAAGTCATCGCGGAAAGTGACGTGGTGATTACCGCCGCCGTAATCCCGGGCAAAAAATCTCCGGTCTTGGTGACCAAGGAAATGGTCGCGGGCATGGCGCCAGGTTCGGTGCTCGTCGATCTTGCCGCCGAGCGCGGCGGCAACTGCGAACTCACGCGCGCGGGCGAAAAAATCGTCGAGCACGGCGTCACCCTCATCGGCTGGTTCAACCTCGCCAGCACAGTGCCGTACCACGCGAGCCAGATGTACGCCCGCAACCTTACGGCGTTTCTTCTCCATTTGGTGAAAGATGGAAAACTGCAGCTCGATACTAAAGATGAGATCATCCGCGATACGCTGCTCACGTACGGCGGCCAAGTGGTGAACGCCAGGCTCCGCGAATTTTTCTCTCTGCCGGCTTTAGCAATCAAGGAGGGTGCATAAATATGAAGCTGGACCTGCTTACCGGCCTGTACGTTTTCATGCTAGCGGCGTTTATCGGATTCGAAGTGATCCGCCGCGTCTCTCCATTGCTGCACACGCCGCTAATGTCGCTGACCAACGCGCTGGACGCTATCGCCGTGGTGGGCGCGATCATTCTGGTAGGCGAGCACAAGAGCAACCTTGCGGTGATTCTCGGCACTATCGCCATTGTCGCGGCCACCAGCAACGTGGTAGGTGGATTCATCATCACCGATCGCATGCTCAGAATGTTCAAATCCAGCGGGCCAAAAAAAGTATGACTAACTTTATCGCCACGGACACCCTCATCGAGATTACTTATCTCACCGCCACAGCGCTGTTCGTTCTTTCGCTGAAGTGGTTGAGCTCCCCGGCGACCGCCCGGCGCGGTGTGTTTGCCGGCGAGTTGGGCATGCTGCTGGCAGTTGTTGGAACGTTGTTCCACCACGGCATCGTGGACTACAAGTGGATTGCTATCGCGCTGGTGCTCGGCACCATCATCGGCGTGCCGCTCGGCAACGTGCAGATGACCGCGGTACCGCAGCGGACCGCGCTGAGCCACGCCTTCGGAGCGCTGTGCGTCACTCTGGTGGGCACGTCGGAGTTTTATCTCCGCGCGCCCGATATTTCGCCCTTCATGATGGCTGTGCTCGCCATGGAAGTGATTCTTGGCTCGCTGACCTTCACGGGCAGCTTGATGGCCGCTGGCAAGCTGCAGGAAATCCTGCCGCAGCGGCCCATCACTTATAAAGGACAAAACTTCGTCAACCTGGGACTCCTGAGTGCGGCGGTGATCGTTGCTGGCGTTCTGGTCGTGCATCCCGAACAGATGCGGCTGTTTCCCGTGCTGATTATTATTCCGCTGGTATTTGGCGTGATGCTGATCATTCCCATCGGTGGCGCGGACATGCCCACGGTCATTTCGCTGTTGAATTCCTACGCCGGACTTTCCGCCGCGGCCATGGGATTCGTGCTGAGCAGCAAGCTGTTGATCATCGCTGGCGCCCTCGACGGCTCTTCCGGCTTTATCCTCTCGGTCATCATGTCCAAGGCCATGAATCGCTCGTTCACGAACGTTCTCTTCGGCGGCTTTGGACAAATTCAGACCAGTGCGGCGGCTGCGGAAGAAGCGCGTCCGGTAAAAAGCGCGACGCCAGAAGAAGCTGCCGGAATTCTCGCCTCTGCCAGCAAAGTGGTTATCGTTCCCGGCTACGGCATGGCCGTCGCGCAGGCTCAGCACAAAGTGCGCGAACTCTACGATTCCTTGACCAAACGCGGCGTGGACGTCACCTTCGGCATTCATCCCGTCGCCGGCCGCATGCCCGGCCACATGAATGTGCTGCTGGCCGAAGCCGACATTCCTTACGACAAGCTCCTGGAGATGGATCTTATCAA
>DATNLB010000575.1:0-2246 GCA_035603095.1 Candidatus Acidiferrales bacterium | reverse complement strand
CGACGGCCGTTTGACTTCCCAGTAGCGGGATAAAAGACGACGCTGCTGCGTGGGCCTGGTGGGACTTGAGCGTACAGAAGACATAGTCCTGCGGACCGAAACGAGCTGGATCATCGCTCGCAGCCACAGATGCCCTTTTTTCCAAGCCCTGCGATTCTGAGCGTTAGGCCTCGCGCCTGTATAGCCTGAAGGTGCTCCCGCGGGCGACAACGCATACTTCTTGGCCCGCAAGCGCGAGCTCTACGCCGAGGTAGCCACCAATGGCGCCGGCGCCAAACACGCAGATTTTCATTGCGCGCTTCCGTTGCGAACTACGTGGAATGCGATCCGCCGCACCGACCTCGACGGTGCGGCGGATCCCGACGATGTCTAGATATCGAACCGCGACTTAAATCGCTCCATGCCGACGGTTACGCTTTTCAATTGCGTGTACTCGTGCATTGCCTCGGTCCCGTGCTCTCTGCCGATGCCGCTCATCTTGTAGCCGCCGAAGGGAATTTCGGATTGATAGCCGTAGGCGTTGAGGAAGACGTTGCCTGCCTCCAACTCTTGCGCAATCCGATGACTCTCTCGAATGTCATTCGACCAAACATAGCTGGCCAATCCGTAGTCCGAATCGTTGGCCATGCCAATTGCTTCATTGAGATCGGTATAAGAAGTGACGCAAAGCACCGGACCAAAGAGCTCGTCGCGAGTAATGGCCATATCGGGGGTAACATTGGTCAGGATGGTCGGACGCATGAAGTTACCTTTGTTCAAATCCGGCCGCGTCTCCTTTTCGCCGCCATGGAAGACCCTGGCACCAGCGGTCTTGGCAACCTCGATCTGCGCCAAGATATCGTCCAGACGCTGCGCCGTCATCAAGGGGCCAAGTTGCGTTTTTGCGTCCAATGGATTGCCCATGGGAATGCGCTCAGCCATTGCTGCAAGATCCGATACAAACTTATCGTGAAGTTTGGCCGGGACGAACAAGCGAGTGCCAGCGAAGCAAACCTCGGCTTTTCTGGCGAAGGCCTGGGTCAGTACGCCATCGAGCGTTTCTTCCCAGTCGATCTTCTCGCATACGATGATGGGTCCCTTGCCTCCGAGCTCCAGAACCGCGGGCGTGACGGTGTGAGCCGCTTGGTGCAGGATTTCGCGCCCCCCTTCCGTTCCCCCGGTAAAGATTATCTTGCGCACCTTCGGGTGTTCAACGATGAGCTTCCCCACTGTACGACCCGAGCCGGTAATGATGTTAACGGTGCCCGGCGGAAAGCCGGCCTCATCAACGAGCTCGCCAAATCGGAGGTTCGTCAGTGGAGCAACGATCGACGGCTTGACGACCATCGTGTTGCCGCAAGCCACAGCAGCCGCAAATCCCCGGGCCATCAGCTTCAGCGGGGTGTTCCAAGGCACGATTTGCCCTACGACACCGAAGGGCTCGCGGCGTGTGAAGTTGAAACGGGGCCCCAAATCTTGACAGCTGCCTTCGATCGATCCCGCGAGTCCGGCGAAGTATTCCAGATGCACGGCCGAGGTCGCGACTTCCATGCGCGTTTCACGAATCGGAATGCCGGTATCGATGGACTCCAGAATAGCGAAAGATTCCAGGTCGCGCCTGAGAAGCTGGGCAAGCTGATAGAGCAGCTTTCCACGCTCCCTGCCGGTCAGCTTCCTCCAATCCGGTCGATGGAATGCGGCATAGGCGGCTTCAATGGCTTCGTTGACTTGCGCATCGTTGGCCGGATGGATCTTGCAAATCTCGGAATTGTCGAACGGGTTCGTTACGCTGAACGTCGCCTGTCCTGCGCCCTCCACCCATTTTCCGTTGATGAATAGCTCGGATTTGATCCGCGTTTTTTGATCCGGGGTTTGAATTTTGTCCATGAACTGTCCTCCCACAGGGATTGGATGATCGCGCGCTGGCAACCTTGTATTAGTCATATGGAGCATTAATACCTATCTGTCAATAGGCCTAAATAGCTACATAACATAAGCATTGCCAACTCGTTACAATTGATCCTAGATGTATGATACAAGAAACAATATTCGCGGAGGATACGTTGTTCAAAGCTCTTGGTGGGAGTCGCTGGGTTCAGTTGGCGTTAGGCGTCGCGTGCATGGTTACGATCGCAAACCTGCAATACGGCTGGACATTATTTGTCACGCCGCTCGATCAAAAATATCATTGGGGCCGGCCGGCGATACAGGCGGCCTTTACAATCTTCGTGCTCGCCGAAACCTGGCTCGTGCCGTTAGAGGGTTAC
>DATNLB010000754.1:0-4734 GCA_035603095.1 Candidatus Acidiferrales bacterium | reverse complement strand
GTATCCGCTGCACGACCTTCACGTAATTTCCCGTCGCGTTTTCCGGCGGAAGCAGGCTCAGCACGGATCCCGTTGCTCCTGCAATCGAATCTACGTGCCCACTGAAGGTCTTTCCGTATGTATCCACCTTCACTTCCACCTTTTGGCCCGGCTTCATATTTTTCAGTTGTGTCTCTTTGAAGTTCGCCGTCACCCACACATCGTGCAGCGGCACGACCACCAGCAATCCTTGCCCGGCCTGCACGATCTGTCCTGTCTCCACCTGCTTGTGCGTCGCCACGCCATCCACAGGCGCGGTGATCTCCGTATAGCTCAAGTTCAATTCCGCTGCTTCCAGCGCCGCCCGGGCCTGTTCCACCTTGGCGAGCTTCGCCTGCGCATCTGCGGCCTTCATGCTCACCTGCTTGATGTCCGCGTGCGCCGAGGCCACTCCCGCTACCGCCTGCTCAACTCTCGCCTTCGCCGCGTCCAATTGGGCCTTGGCTACTTCCACGCTGCGCTGCGCCTGCGCCTGTTTTTGCAGGTCCGCTTGTAGCGCGCTTGCGGTCGCATCCGCATTAGCCTTCGCCGCGTCATACTGCTGTTTCGAAATCTCGCCCTTCTCCATCAGCGGCAAGTAGCGCGCCAGGTCCGCCTTGGCCAGCTCCGCATTCGCCCGGCTCTTTTCCACGTTGGCCTGCGCATATGCCAGGTCCTCCGTCTGCGCCTGTTCATAAGTCGCCTGTGCGCTTGCCAGGTCCGCCTGCGCGCCCATGTACTGCGCATCTGCGCTCGAATTTCCGCTCGCCACGTTTTCCCGCGTGCGCGGCACGTCCACTCCCGCGGAACGCGCTTCGCTCTCCGCCAGCGCCAGCGATGCCCTCGCTTGATCCAATGCCGCCTGGTAATCGCGCGCATCGATCTTCACCAGCACTTGCCCCGCCTTCACCGCCTGGTTGTCGTCCACCAGAACTTGCGCCACGCGCCCGTAAACTTTCGACGCCATCGGCGTGATGTGCCCGTCCACCTGCGCGTCGTCCGTCGTCTCGCGGTTATGGAAATACAGGAACAATCCAACGATCGCCGCCAGCACTACCGCCGCGCCGGCGGTCAGCAGCCGTCGCACCTTGGGGTTCGCTAGCCCCTTAGGCGTCTCTTCCAGATGTAGCTCTTCTTCTGTGATCCGCGGCGCCTTTGCTGCATTTTCTAATCCCACTTCGATCTCTACACTCATCGTTCCCCCCACTCTTACTTTGCGTAAACCTTTTCCATCTGCCCAATCGACCGCGCCAGATCCGCGCGCGCCTGGTTGAAGCGATACAGCCCCGCAATCTGGTTGTCGTTCGCGCGAGCCAGCGAATCCTGCGCCTGAATCACTTCGATGTTGTTCGCCACGCCTGCTTTGAAGCGGTCCCGCGCCTGATCCACTTCTTCCTTCGAAAGCTGCACGCCCAGGTTCGCCACTTGCACTTCATTCCGCGCCGATTGCAGGTTCAGCAGTGCCGTCTTCACATCCAGCGCGATTTGGTTCCGGAGATCATCTTTTTGTTGATCAAGTTTCCTGATTTCCAGATCCGCGCGAACGATCTCCGCGTGAATCCGTCCACCGGTAAACAGCGGCAAATTCACGCTCCCCTGGTACGTGTAGGTCGGCAACGTCGTGTTTCCCGAAGTTCCCACGTACGCGAAATTCCCGTCGAACCGCAGCGATGGCAGCCGCGAGTCCTGCGACGCTCTCTTCTGATATTCCGCAGCCTTGATTTGCGATTCCAGAGCCTTCCACTCCTGGCGGTCCGCCAGCGCGAGTTCGATGCTCGGCTCGACCTCGGGCTGCGGGGTATCGAAGAAACTCAGCGAATCCGCCAGCTCGATAGCCTGCCGCGGGTCGAGATTCAATAAGCGGCTCAAAGCGAACAACGATGTCTCACGGTCCGTTTGGGCCTGAATCAATCGCTGCTTTTCGTTTTGTAGCTCCACGTTGGCTCGCAGCGTATCGATTCCCGTGCCAACTCCCTCTTTCTGCAAGTCCGCCGCCTGGTCATACAACGCCTGCGCCAGATCCACTCGCGATTGCGACGCCTGCACATTGGCCATGCCGCGCAGCGTCCCGATGTACTGCGAAACCACCAGCAGAATCACTTGCTCTCGTGTCGAGAGGCTGCTCGCCTTGCTCGAGTTCACCGTATTCTGCGCTGCCTGATATCTCCGCCACAGCGTCAGGTCGAAAACCGGAGTGCCGAAGCTCGGACCCGCGGAAAATACTTGATAGGGCCCAAGCGTCTTCGGAAATCCGGGAAAGGGAGTCCGGCCTCCAAACTGGGCCAGCAGGTTTACTTTCTGCGCTTCGTCGGAGATCTCCGCCTTCACTTGCGGCAATAGATCGGCTCGCGCTATGTTCCTGTCTTGTTCGCTTTGCGCTGCCTGCAAAATCGCGATCTGCGCGGTGGTGTTCTGTTTCAGCGCTAGGCCCACCGCTTGATCCAGCGTCAGCCGCAGCACCTGCGTCGGTGCATTTCCAGGCAATGCACTCAGCCTGTTTGTGCCCTGCGCATGCGTCATCCCGGGCCCCAGCATCAGACTGAAAAATACCGTGTAAAAAATAATGTGCGAGCGCTTGGGACGTTCCTTCGCGCCGTTGCCCGCACCTTGCTTCTCGCGCGCCACGATTTCCTGCACGATGGCCTGGTTCAGGCAGCCTTCCGCGATCAACTGGCCGCCCTGCCGGTGAATTTCCATCAGCAACACTTTTCCGGCGGCATCGATGAAGCTCACGCCGCAGAGATTCACGTGGAATTTCTCGCGCGGCGACGCCGCGTGCAACTCCCGCCAGCATTGTTCCAGCGCCGCCACCCACGGTCCCGCCAGCCGGCCCTCGACGCTGAGGAATATCTTTCCGCGCTTCTTTTCGGTCGTAATTCTTAGCATTGATTTGGTCCTGTTGGTCGCTTGTAGATGCATTACGGTCACCATCCGATGCAAAAATTTGTTAATGTGTAAGTAAAAGTAAAATAAGGGCTTATATAAAATTCTGAGGGGTTCGAGCTTAAGTAGTGTGACAATATATGGGCGATATATCAAATATGGTCCCTACAAGCTAGACCATATATGGGCACAAATGAAGGGTGTGACTTATACCCACAGTCCCTGATCGGGCACTTCGCAAAACCCGATGAAGGAATCTTGCGTAGCTAATTACTGCGCTTCACCGCAATGGCCTGCAATTCGAAATGTCCGCCCCTCAGGAGCGATCCCGCTCCGATGAATTCCCTCGCCGGCAAGTCTTTGGTCGTGAAGTAGCTCTTGTAAATCGGATTGAATTTATCGAAGAGCGAGAGGTCCGTACACGCGATCTGCACGTAAACCAGGTCGTCCATGGTCATCCCCGCCTGCGCCAGCACCGTCTTTTCCCCGTCCAGCAGGTTCTTGATCTCGTCCTCAATCTGCTCCGGTGCTTTTCCGGTTTTCGGATCCAAGCCGAGCCGCCCCGCCAGGTAGAGTGTGTTCCCAGACTGGATCGCGTCGCTGAACGGCAGCTGTGCGGGCTTATCCGGAAGGTTGATCGCCTTCCGCGTGGGCTGTATCGTGACCTGTGAAAACGCGCCATGTACGGTGAGAATTCCACCTACCGCCAAAACTACCGCCAGGAAACTGATGCGACGATTCATACTTTGCCTCCATTCGAATGACCTGCCCCATACGCCGCGCGAGTGTAATACCCAAATTCGCCTTCGGCAAGCCGTCCGCCGAATCTTCCCTTGCCCTGTCAAACAAGCATCTCCGTCGCAAACCCCGAACTCCTTCGAATCAGAAAGCGATAAACCCCGTTCGAATGAAGTACAGCGAAGTGAGTCCCACCCCCACCCACAGCAGCACGCCGAGAAGCAGCGGCCGCCAGCCCACCTCTTTCACTGTGGAGCGGGAGATCCCGCTGCCGATGAGGAACAGTGTCGCCGTGAGTCCGAGACGTCCGAGAGTGAAAAGCGACTTATTGAGAGAGGTGAGCGCCAAAAGATAGGTATTGATGACCGCGGCGAGAACAAAGAACGCGATGAACCAGGGAAACTGGAGGCGGGAGCGGCTATGTTTGATGGCCGCAGCGGCGAGAGCGAGCGGAACGATCCAGAGGGCGCGGGCGAGTTTTACGGTGGTGCCGATCACCAAGGCCTGGGGGCCGTATTTCGTGGCAGCCCCGACGACGGAGCTGGTGTCGTGGATCGCCAGCGCGGCCCAGAGTCCGAATTGCGATTGTGAAAGGTGGAGCGCGTTCCCGAGGGGCGGAAAAATCAGCAGGGCGATCGAATTCAAAACAAAAATCGTGCCGAGGGACACCGCCATTTCCTCTTCATTGGCTTGCAGAATGGGGCCAATCGCGGCGATGGCGCTGCCGCCGCAAATCGCCGTGCCCGCCGTGATCAGAATGGACGAATTACCGCGGACCTGCAAGAGCTTGCCGAGCGCCAGACCCGCCAGAAGCGCGAAGGAAATCCCCAGCGCGGTGTAGATAAATCCGCTGCGGCCCGCCTTCAAGACTTCGTGGAGATTCATGCCGAAACCGAGGGCCACGACGGAACTTTGCAGGAGAGTCCGCGCAATTCCCCGGCTTTCGTTGATGTAGGGATGCGAGAAGCTGAGACCAAAGAGAATTCCCAGGATGAGTGCGATTGGTGGTGAGAACAATCCCGTGAAGGAAAGGACGAAACCAAGAGCAAAGAGAATCTTCGCGAGAGTGGGCATCGATCGGGAGAAGAATATCAG
>DATNLB010000606.1:0-2436 GCA_035603095.1 Candidatus Acidiferrales bacterium | reverse complement strand
ATTCCAAGCCTTCTTGGAACTTATGCAACGTGAGCCAAGCCTTTGAATGGCTAAACCGGGCTTACGCCTGGAGAAAGACATCGCGAATCGCCCAGTCGCGTTCTACAAGCCGACTTCACAGGACTAATGCCGGATTCCGGTTAGCGACCATCCGGGATTTGGCCGTCCTTAATTCCGTTTCGGCGACCGCCTCGGCTTGCCATCAGCATGCTTCCCATGTATCATTGAGTACGCACTCGGTAATAGAGAAGCTCAGTGGCGCGTCCTAAAAGCGAAGACAAACGCAATGCGATCCTCGACGCCGCGACCCGCCTATTTGCGGAGCGCGGTCTTACCGCTGCCCCAACCTCAGAGATATCCAAACAAGCTGGCGTCGCCGAGGGAACTCTGTTTACGTACTTCAAGACCAAGGATGATCTGATCAATGCCCTTTACCGGGAGATCAAGCTGGAACTCGCAGACGCCATGATGTCGGATTTTCCCCGGAAGAAGAATGTTGGTACCAAGCTGCGGCATGTTTGGGATCGTTATGTGAATTGGGGCATTGCGAATCCCAAGCAGCGCAAGGTGTTGGCGCAACTAACGGTTTCGGAGGTACTCACCAAAGAGTCTAGAGACGCCGGCAGCGCGCCGTTCGTCGAGTTCCAAGCCATGATTCGTGACGCGATTGAGCAGCGGGTCTTTCGGAATGATGTTCCGGTGGAACTGATCTCGAAGTCGTTAACAGTTTTGGTAGAGGCGACGATAGACCTTACGGTGTCGAACCCGTCCAAAGCGAAAACCTACCGGGATAGCGGCTTCCAAATGTTTTGGGCGGGCATAACCAAGTAAAGAGTCCGTGCATCGTATAAATGAGTGAGTACGCACGCTCGCGAACGAGACTGGAGGATATTTGCAATGGCGAAGGTCTGGCTGATTACGGGAAGCGGAAACGGGTTGGGACGGGACATCGCCGAGGCGGCGCTGGCCGCAGGTGACAGTGTGGTCGCTGGGGCGCGCCGGACGGAAGAACTTGCACCTCTGGTGGCGCTGTACGGCGAGCGAGTGAAACCCGTGAAACTGGAAGTACGCGACGAAGCAGCAGCAAAGGCGGCCGTGCTGTTGGCGGTGGACAGCTTCGGGCGGCTGGACGTGCTCGTCAACAATGCTGGTTACGGGCAGATTGCACCGTTCGAGCAAATGAACGCGGCGGATTTCCAGGCCGTCGTGGACACGTGCTTTTACGGCGTGGTGTACACCACGCGCGCCGCGATACCAGTGATGCGGAAGCAGAAAAGCGGTCACATCTTTCAGGTGTCCTCGGTCGGTGGTCGCCTCGCGGTTGCCGGAAATACGCCGTATCACGCGGCAAAGTGGGCTGTGGGCGGTTTCAGCGACTCTCTGGCAATGGAAGTCGCGCCGTTCGGGGTCAGGATCTGCACGCTAGAGCCGGGAGGCATTCGGACCAACTGGGCACGGCGCGCGGGTGAGAATATGCCGGACCTGCTGCCGGACTACGAGGCCTCGGTCGGTTCGATGCACAAGATATTGCGAGGACTCGAAGGTCGTGCGGAAGGCGATCCGCGGAAGATCGCCGATGTCATCGTGCAACTGGCGAACAGCGACGAGGTGCCCGTGCGGCTGATCCTCGGTGTCGATGCGGAAAAGCGCGTGCAACAAGCGGAAGCTGCGCGAGCGAGCGAGGCCGAAAAATGGCGACATCTTACTGTTTCAACGGTCTTTGAAGATGGGCGCTTCGACAGCCGATTGTATCTGGCAAAAAGCGGAACCAATTCCTGAGTTGCTGAATCCCGAAAGGAACACGATTATGAAATACAGATTACTCGGCAAGAGCGGACTTCGGGTCTCCGAAGCGTCGCTAGGCACCATGACTTTCGGCGACGAGTGGGGATGGGGATCACCAAAGGCTGAAGCGCAGAAAATCTATAAGACCTACCGCGAGGCAGGCGGAAACTTCATTGACACAGCAAATTTCTACACCGGCGGCACGAGCGAGAAATTCCTGGGTGAGTTCATGCAGGGCCATCGCGAGAGCGTCGTTCTAGCCACGAAGTACTCCAACGCCGCGCCAGGCAATGATCCGAATGCGGCGGGCAATCACCGCAAGAGCATGATGCAGGCAGTGGAAGCCAGTCTGAAGCGATTGCAGACCGACTACATCGACCTGTACTGGGTGCACATCTGGGATGGGATCACACCAGTGGAAGAAGTCATGCGTGGACTGGACGATCTCGTTCGCCAGGGAAAGATTCTCTACGCCGGCATCTCGGACGCTCCCGCCTGGTGGGTCGCCCAGGCAAATACCCTTGCGGAGCTTCGAGGCTGGACACAGTTCATCGGGTTGCAGCTCGAGTACAGCCTGATTGAGCGGACGGTCGAGCGCGAACTGATTCCCATGGCCAAAGCTTTGAACTTGGGGGTTCTGGCTTTCTCTCC
>DATNLB010000641.1:0-4129 GCA_035603095.1 Candidatus Acidiferrales bacterium | reverse complement strand
ACGACGTCGACGGCATTCTCGTCCAGCTTCCGCTTCCCCCGCAGGTGGATACCAAGCGCATCCTCGAAGCCGTCGATCCCGCCAAAGACGTGGACGGTTTTCATCCCGTCAATCTCGGCCGCCTCATCAGCGGACGCCCCGGCCTGGTCGCCTGCACTCCGGCCGGCTGCATGGAAATTCTTCGCCGTAACGAAATCAAAATCGAAGGCGCCAATGCCGTGGTGCTCGGCCGCAGCGACATCGTCGGCAAGCCCATGGCCCTCCTCCTCATGCACGCCAACGCCACCGTCACGATTTGCCATTCCAAAACGCGCGACCTGCCCGATATTCTCCGCCGCGCCGATATCCTCGTCGCCGCCATGGGCAAGGCCGGCTACGTGGAAGCGGACTGGATCAAGTCCGGCGCCGCGGTCATCGATGTGGGCACCAATCGCGTTACGGACTCCAAAGAGGCCGAGCGGCTTTTTCACAACTTTCCAGACCGCCTCGAAAAGTTCCGTGCCAAAGGCAGCGCTCTGGTCGGCGACGTCCATCCCGGCGCCATCAACATTGCCGGAGCGCTCACGCCCGTGCCCGGCGGCGTCGGTCCCATGACCATCGCCATGCTCATGAGCAACACCGTCAAAGCCGCGCGCCTCCGCCGCGCCTCACCCAAATTTTCCGCAACGCAATCGACCGCCAGCGCGCGATAATTCACGATCATGCTCCGACTCGGACTCACCGGCGGCATCGCCAGCGGCAAAAGCGCCGTCGCCGCCATGCTCCGCGAAATGGGCTTCGCGGTCCTCGATGCCGACTCCCTGGCCCACCGGCTCATCGAGCCCGGCCAGCCAGCCCACAGCGAAGTCCTCCAGGAATTCGGCCAGGCCGTGGTCGCCGCGGACGGCCGCGTCGACCGGACAAAGCTCAGCGCCATCGTCTTTGCCGATCGCGCCAGACTCGACCGCCTCAACGCCATCGTTCATCCTCGCGTCGCGGAAGTCGTCTTCCGTCAATTCGAGGAATGGCAGCGTGGCGGCACGCGCGACGCCGCCTTTGTGGAAGCCGCTCTTCTGATCGAATCCAGTATTCACAAGAAGCTGGATGGCCTCGTGGTTGCCTGGTGCAGGCCTGAACAGCAACTCGAGCGCCTCGTCGCGCGTGGCCTCAGCGAAGCCGAAGCACGCCGCCGCATCGCCGCGCAGCTTCCCGTCGACGAAAAACTGCGCCTCGCCACCGAAAAAATCGACTGTTCCGGCTCCCTCGAGGAAACTCGCCGCCAGGTCGAAGCTCTCGCGGCCAAGCTCCGCCGCAATCAGACCACGCGGTGACCCATTTCGAGATTTTCCTTATACTATAGGCATCGGTGCATCAGAAGGGACGACAAACATGAACGCAGTAAATTCCTCCAACCGCGCACGCATCATTCTTGCCGCGCTGGTTCTTCTCCTCGGCGCCTACTGGGCCGGCGCGCGATTCGGCCCCCGCCAACCCACCAAGGTCGAAGCCGTGCCTCTCGGCGGCTCGAGCTCAGCTGCCGAGACGGCGCAGCGCGATGCTTCCCTGACCGGCGATGAATCGATCAACGTGCGCGTCTACCGGCAGGCGTCCCCGGCGGTGGCCAATATTCTCACCAAGGCGACGGAATATGATTTCTTCATGGACCCTGTCCCGGTCGAAGGCGCCGGTTCCGGTTTCGTGATTGATGCGCGCGGCTACATCCTCACCAATTTCCACGTCGTCGAAGGCGCCCAATCCATCGAAGTTGTGCTCGGCGATCAATCCCACTTCCCTGCGAAATTCATCGGCGCCGACCAGCGCAATGACGTCGCTCTCTTGAAAATCGATCCCAAGGGAAAGCACCTCGCGGCGCTATCGCTGGGAGATTCCGGATCGCTCCAGGTGGGCCAAAAAGTTCTCGCCATTGGCAATCCTTTCGGCTTCCAGTCCACGCTCACCACTGGCGTAGTCAGCGCTCTCGGACGCACCGTGCAAACCAGTCAAACCACTTTCATTGATGAAGCCATTCAGACCGACGCCGCCATCAACCGCGGCAATTCCGGCGGGCCGCTCATCAATTCGCACGGTGAAGTCATTGGCATCAACTCCGCGATTTACACGCCCAGCGGCACCACCGCAGGCATCGGCTTCGCCATTCCCATCAACTCCGCAAAGAACATTGCCAACGATCTCATGACCGACGGCCGCGTGCACCGCGCCTTTCTCGGCGTGGAAACGCTGCCCATCGGCGGCTGGCTAGGCGAAGCGCTGGACCTACCGGTGAAAGAAGGTTTGCTTGTAGAGAGAGCGACGAAAGGCGGCCCGGCCGCTGCCGCCGGCATTCAAGGCGGCAATCGTGTCGCGGAAGCAGGCATGCGCAAGATCGCTATCGGAGGCGACGTCATCGTGGCCATCGACAGCCAGAAAGTCGTGAGTCAGCTCGACGTCAACCTGGTCCTCAACCACAAGCGCCCCGGCGACAACGTGACCGTGACCGTTTACCGTGGTGGCAAAAAAATGGACATTCCCGTCAAGCTGGGCGAACGCACCAGCAACTGAATCAGTTTTCAGTTCTTGGTTTTTGTTTTTGACTTCGAATTTTGGTTTCCGTTTTTGGTTCTTAGTTTCAGTTTTCAATTCACGGTTTTGCGCAGGAACAATCCGCTCATGTTTCAGGGTTTGAACGGTTGAATTCGGCGCGATGTTTGGCGCGCGCTTCATCGCTCAGCGAAAACCAGGGCTCAGCTATATCGCGGACGCGCTCCAACTCCTTCTGCATTTCGGCGTGCTTGGCTTCCATAGCTTCGGCGGTTGCGTTGGCCGGAACATAAATCGGCGGCGCAAAGAGAATTGCCGTTCGCGAAAAGGGTCTCGGCATCAAAAAATGGTCCCATGTTTTCTCAAACGTCCTTCCGCGTTCCACGCCAATGTGAAAAACCATAATTGGGCATCCCGTTTTTCGCGCCAGCATCACCGGACCCGGTTTGGCGACGTAGCGCGGCCCGCGCGGCCCGTCAATCGTGAACGCGCAATCGAGGCCTTCTTCCAATCGCCGCGCCATCACCGCCAAGCCGCGCAAGCCTCCCCGCGAAGAACTTCCCTGCGCCGTTCCGAATCCCAGCCACTCGATCACTTTGCGCGTCCATTGCCCGTCGAACGCCGTGGTGTTCATCACCACTACCCCGTGGTTTCGATACCACCACACAATCGGAATGATCACCCGGTGCCAGAAGGCCCAGATACATTGCTTCTTTGCCGCATACACGCGCTCGGCATGCTGCCAGCCCAGCACTTCGTAGCGCAGCGTCGGACCGAGCATTCGAATCACGCTGTACACTACTGCGGCGATGATCGGAATCTGCACGCGCCGCGACCACGGCAGATCAGGCAGCCGTATGTCGTAATGCGCATTCACGGGCTCCTGCTCTGATTTTTTCGTCGCCTCTACGGCTGCGTCGGGTGTCGTCATCATCCTCTGCGTGCGGCTGCAAGGCCGCCGACGTATAGTATAGGCGAGACTTTCTGCCTCCGTGACGGGGAGTATCACCGAGCGACGGTCTTCTCCAACTCATTCGAATGCTGGCGCCGGGCCGCTGTTCCGGCGGCTTGCATCGCCATCCTTTGCGCTGAGCTGCTCACCGCAGCCGCCGCGCGTCCCGATGAACCGCTTTCCGACTCCGTGGGCGTCATCGACGGCGAAGCCATCACCGTCAACGGACCCATGAGTGTCGAGGTCGTCCGCGGCCAGGCGAAAACCGTCCTGCGCAGTGGCAGCGACGTGCGCGTCAAATCGGGCGCCGCACGCATCGATCTCGTGGAAGGCGGGCAAATCAGCATTTGCGGTCCGGCGCATCTGTCGGTCCTCAAATCCGGTGGCTCGCTGACGATCGCCCTCGATACAGGCACGATTCACGCGCACATCGAGCGCGAGCTCGCCCTGACCATCTACACTCCTCAAATCCAGGCGCAAGCCGTCGCCATTGGCGAAGCGCCGCGCGACGTCCTCGTCGGTTTCGACACTGCGGGCGCCATGTGCATCCGCGCGAATCGTGGCGCCGTCCGTGTCGAGCAGCAGTTGACCGGGCAGAGCGTGCTCATCCCGCAGGCTGGCGACGTCCTCCTCGTTAACGGACAGCTCGACAGCCTTCGC
>DATNLB010000582.1:0-14775 GCA_035603095.1 Candidatus Acidiferrales bacterium | reverse complement strand
TATCTTACTCTGTAGGTAACTGCGTTTGGAGTGCGGGAGCTTGCTCCCGCTTTTCTTCCAAGCAAACGCTTTTCCAAGTACGCAAATCACATCCGGATAGCTAGCAAGGAGGGTGCCAGTTTACGAGCGTCCTTCCGCCAGTTTCACCAAGGCGAAGAGCGCGTGATTTACGGGCGTGGGCACGCCGAGCGCCGCCCCGCGGCGCGAAATGTACCCATTCAGTGAGTCAATCTCTGTGCGCTTGCCGCGATTCAAGTCTTGTCCGGTCGAGGAAAGCGCCTCCGCCATTTGTGTTGCAATCTTCAGTGCCCCCGCCAGCGCCACCTTAGGGTCTTCCAACCCGGGAGGATGAATCCCAGCGGCTCGCGCCACAGCGAGAACTTCATAAACTGCCGTCTCGACAACTTTCCATGCATCCACGCTCGACGCGATTTGGCCGTACTTCGCGCGGCCCAGCGCGGAGACGGCATTCAGCGCACAATTCCACACCAGTTTGGTCCAGAGCTCGCCCTCTATATTTTCCGAAATTCGGCAGGGCACTTGGGCGCGCGAAAAGAGTGCCGCGATGCGCTTCGTCTTCTCGTTTTCTGGCCCAACGACCAGATCGCCGCGCCCCACGTGTTTCACGCGGCCGGGTTCGGGTACGGAAGCTGCGACGTAAACGACCGCGGGAAGCGCGTCGATCGTAGACGCAGCGCGAATCTGCTCCACGTTATCCACGCCGTTCTGCATGCTGAGCACGAGAGCGCCGGGAGCAAGCAGTGGAGCCAGCGCGCGAGCCGTCGTCGCGTTGTCCGTGGTCTTCACACAAAAAAGGACAACCTCCGCGCCGCGCGCCGCGCTTAGTTCGGTGGACGATTCGACTCCCACACTCTCTTGAAACTGCACTGTGTCCAGGAAAAGTCCGCTCTTCTTTACGGCTTCGACAAACGCCGGACGCCCGATCATCACCACCGGCGCACCCGCAAGCGCCAGCAATCCGCCGAAGTACCCACCCACGGCGCCCGCGCCAACGACGGCAATCTTTGGCCAGCCGTGCTGCTCGGTCACGGAGTAACCACGCTGATGAGCCGGTCGATGTCCCGCTCCGTGTTATACAAGTGTGGAGAGACGCGAATGTTGCCTTCGCGCAGACTTACGACGACATTCTCCTTCCACAAGCGCTGGTAAACCTCCGCTGTTTTCTCGCGGCTCCGTGCCGCAAAACATCCATACGGGCCGCGCCGGGCGGCATTTGTGGGGCTCGCGATGACATAACGGTCCTTGGGCAGGCGTTCAAACAGGAGTTCAATTAATTTGTGGTTGTGCGCCGCGACCAACTCTGGTCCCATGCGCACCACAAAATCCACGGAAACGTCCATCGCCACCAGATTGAAATTGAAATAGCTGGCCCACTCCGGCGAATCCCACCGCTTCGCGTTTGCCGCGGGCTTCGGGTCTGCGAAGTTCAACGCTGCGAAATTGTGCGAGCCTTCCACCGCCATCCAATTGAAAGGCCCGGGCCGGATGATTCCCAGATGTTCGCTCTTTGCCCAGAAGAATCCCGTGCCGAACGGTCCCAGCAGCCACTTGTAGCCGGCGCAGACCATGAAGTCGGCGCCCAGTTGGTTAACGTCCATCGGCAACGCGCCGCAGCTCTGGCTGACGTCCAGCAACAGCAGCGCCCCCTGTTTGTGACACGCGTCGGCAACACGCGCGGCATCCAGCAGAGAACCATCGTCGTACCTCACCATGCTCACCGAAACCAACCGCGTCCTTGGCGTTATTGCTGCAATCAGGTCATCCGCCGTGATGAACCGCTCGCGGGGAGAAACAATTTTCAGCTTTAAGCCCTCGCGCTCTTCCATCGGTTTCCACGTGGTGTATTGCAGCGGGAACTCTCCCTTTGCCGTGATGATTTCGTCGCCCGGCTTCCACGTCAGCGCGTACGCGACCGCCGCCACACCCGCGCTCGCTCCGCTTGTCAGCGCAATCTCTTCGGGTTTCCCTCCGATCAGCTTCGCGAGGGATGCGCGGATGCGGTTGGGCACTTCGAAGAACGTGGAGTCCGGCTTATGGTGTGGATATTTTTTTGCTTCGAGGGCGGCTTGCACTGCGCGAATGGAAATCTTCGGCATCGGCGATTCGCCCGCCAAATTCAAATACGTCGCGTCTTCAATCTCGAACCACTCTTGCCGCCAGTCGGTTTGAGGAGAAATTGCTGTGGTGGACACGGGTAGCTCCTTTCCGAAAACTACAAGAACTTAGATTGGCGCAGACATCCACGGGTACAACGTCCAATTTGGGCAGCCGCTCCGAGCGAGACCCAGTCTAGGCCATGTTTAGAAATGACCGCGAAGTTCCCGGAAGGCAGGAAGAATCACTAGTTTTCCCGAGCCTGCCACCACCGGTTCGTGTTCCAGTGTCCAGGTGTGCTGGTGCGGAATGTACACGGCGTTGAGTCCGATCTTCATCGCCGGATTGATATCACTGCGCGGGCTGTTGCCGATCATCCAGCCGTGGGTCTTCACGATTTTGTGTTTGTGAACCAATCCGCCATAAGTCTCGGGATCTTTTTCCGGAACGATTTCGATGAATTCAAAAAATCCCTGCAGGCCGGATCGCTCCACCTTGGCGGCCTGTTCCGCCGGCTCGCCCTTGGTAAACAAAATCAGCCGGTGCCGCTCGGTGAGATACGCCAGCGTTTCCGGCACTCCGTCCAGAATTTTCGGCGGCGTTTGCTCCAGGTCGATGACGCGGCCATGAATCAGCGCCAGCGTTTCGCGTTTCGCCATTTGGTCCGCGAGCTTTATATAGGTCTCTTCGAGCGAGCGCCCGAAGCTGCGCACCCCATAACCGTACTGCCGGATATTCTTGCGTTCCGTTTCATTGAGGATGTGGCGAATGTAAGCGCGGGCATAGCCGTAGGGCTCGACGATGCTGATGAAATCCTCGATCAGCTTCTCGAAAAATACGTTGTTCTCCCAAAGCGTGTCGTCCGCGTCAATCAGCAGTGTATGGCGTCGCATGGAGACTTGTCTGCCCCCGTTTCTCCACAGGGCTCCATCAGTCTAGCAGCGTCAGCGCATCTTCGGCGATGGACGCGGCGGCCCCGGGCCGGCCAAGGCTCCTGGCTGCCTCCCGCATTCTCGTCAATCTTGCAGAATCATTCAGCAGCGCCGCAATCTTCCACGCCGCCGCAGGCAAGTTATTGCAGCGAATCGCTGCTCCTGCCTCCAGCAGATGATCGGCGTTGCGTTCTTCCTGGCCGGGGATCGGTTCGATGAGCGCCATGGGCAGCGCCCGCGCGAGGGCTTCCGAGGTCGTTAGCCCGCCGGCCTTGCCCACCATCAAGTCTGCCGCCGCCATGTACTTGTCCATCTCGGTCGTGAAGCCCACGGGGCACAGCCTTGGCGAGCCTGAAGACAGTTTGCCGGCCTCCTTCGCCAATTCCTCCAAACGCTTGCGGGTCTTCTCTGATTTTCCGGCAATCGCGGCGATTTGCCACGGCCGTTCGAGCGCCAGCAAATCTTTCACCAGTTGCTCGACGGGACCAATGCCATAGCCGCCTGCTGAGATGAGAATCACCGTCGCATCTGCGTCGAGCCCCAATTGTTTCCGCGCAGCGGATCGATTCATGGGCGTCGCGAAGAGAGGATCAATCGGTATGCCGGTGACGCGCAGCTTTTCTCGTGGCACGCCAATGCGCGCCAGATACTCCGCGGCTTCATCGATGGCCACGTAGTAGCGGTCCACCGTGCGGCAAAGCCACATCGCGTGAACGTCGTAATCGGTGACGACAATGGCATTGTGCGCGCGCAACTTCCGCTTGGCGATCAGCCACGCGATGATCTCCGCCGGCAGGAAATGCGTCGTCACACACAGGTCCGGCTGGACGCGTTTCAACAATCGGATCATCGGAGCGGTGTTCAGCCGGTCCAGCGCCAGGCGCCGCCGCGGGTGCAGCCACGGCTGGTCGGTGCGTTCGTAGAGCACGCCCATCAGTTCCGGCGCGCGCCGGACCATCGAGATGTAAGCTTGGTCGTAAATGCGCTGAAAAAGTTTGCTGACGTACTGCAAGGCGTCGATGTGTTCCACGGCGCAATCGCCCCGCGCCAGGAAAGCCTTTTCAAGGGCTTGGGCGGCGCGCACGTGTCCCGCGCCGGACGTTGCGGACAGCAACAATACCCGCGGCTTCGTTTTCATTTGCTGGGAATTCCCGCCAAGAGAAGCGGCATCAGGGTGTCTTGCGCTGGCCCGCGGCGATTTTCTCGAGGATGCCTCGCGCGACTTTTTGCAAGTCCCCGAACCGTGCGAGGTAATCCTGAAAATCGTGATTCAGGAGCTGCGCGTCCTGCGGACCCAGCTTCGTCCGCAGAATCATGTCTCGCAGTTTTACGGGATGCGGAAGCAGCGCTTCTTCCTGCAATTCCTCGAGCGCAATCTTGGCGTCGTAGTGATACATGGCTTCCCCCAGCGCAAAAATTCTTCCTGGGTATTGTACTCAGTTACTGCCGCATCAGGGAGTCACCCGAGAAGCGGGGGAAGAAATCCTACGCGGCGTTTGCCGCGGCAGGCACGAATTCATAACGCGAGATTTTCGCCGCAACGCCCGCCTTCCCGTTCTCGGTGGGCTCGATACGCACAACCTCTCCCAGGCAGCGGATATTTACATCGCCGGACCGCGTGACTTGCTGTGGAAGAGTGATGACGAACTCAATTTCGCTGCCAACTTTGAAATTGGCATCAGCAAGGAAATAGAGTCCGCGGTAACTGACATCCCGCGTGCGGGCGTCCATCTCGCGTCCCTTGGACTCCCGCGGAAAAACCCGCATCGGCAGACTCATAGTGAATCGCCGCGCTTCGCGGCGTTCCGCTCCATCAACCATTTATACCCCCTGGGGCTGTGCGTTTCGGCGCAAAGCTAACATCGGCTTAGGCAAACTGCAACGCGAAAATCAGGGATTTTTGTCCTAGTACGAGGTCTTGGCGGTTTAAATACACGCGCGCTACACTGGTTCCATGGGCAGTACTGTTACGCCTATGGACAGCCGCGAGCACCGCCGCGTGCGCATGCGCCTTCCGGTGCGCATGCGCTGGACCACGCCTTTCGGCCAAAAAATCGAATTAGGAGAAACGATCGACGTCTCGCGCAGTGGTTTGCTCGTTTCCACCAAGGAGTTTCATACTCCGGGCGTCACGCTATGGGTCACCTTTCCCTACGATGCGTCGCTTTCCGACGGCCAGCCTGAAATCCTCGCGCGCGTCGCACGGTGCAATGAACTGCTCGAGGCTGTTCGCTCGACGAACGCACGCCAGATAGTTCAAACAGAAACCGCTTCGGAACAGGAACGCTCTGCGAAATTGGATCAGCTCGTTCGCGCCCTCGGCCTCTCCGATGCCCCGGCAACATTCGCAGTGGCATTTCATCTCAAAGAGCAGGCGCACGCTTCCTCCAACGGAAACGCCCATCGCCGCGAACCCGAACGGCGCGGCAGCCTGCGGAAGGCGTTGGCGATTCCTGTCCGCGTGCATCCCGAACGGATTCCCTGGTTTGAAGAAGCCATGACTATCGATATTTCGGCGAAGGGCATGCGCTTTCGCAGTCACCGCGAATACGCGCTCGGGGATTACCTGAAAATCGCATTTGAAGCCTCGGCTTCGGCGCCGTGGCATGGCGCCGACGAGTTTCGCTCCAAGGTCACACGCATCGCTCCCGTGCCGGGCAGCGTCGCTCTCGACGTCAGTGTTTGCCGCGTGGAATAGACGAGCCAGGAATTGCCAGCCGCATTCGGTCTTTTTCCTTCGATGCGCTAAACTTCAAATTTGTCTATGGCGCGTCGATGACCGGCACACACGAATCCCGCAATTTCTTTTTGGATGGCGCTGCCGGACGCCTCGAAGCGATTCTCTGGACCCCGTCCGCCGCCGCGCATCCGCCGCTCGCCGCGGTCGTCTGCCATCCGCATCCGCTTTTTGGCGGCACGATGCACAACAAAGTGGTTTACCAGACGGCGAAATCTCTCGATGCTCTCGGCATCCCCGTGCTGCGCTTCAATTTTCGCGGCGCAGGACTCAGCGCCGGCGTACACGACCGCGGCCACGGCGAGCAAGGCGATGTCCGTGCCGGGCTGGATTTTCTTGCTTCCGAGTTTCCTGGTGTGCCGCTGCTGCTCGCGGGATTCAGTTTCGGTTCTTGGGTCGGTATGCGCGTCGGCTGCCAAGACCCGCGCGTCTCTCACCTGATCGGCTTGGGCATTCCCGTGAACAACACGGATTTCTCGTTCCTGCGCCACTGCAAGAAGCCCAAGTTGTTCGTGCACGGAAGCAACGACGAGCACGGCGCCGTCGAAAAAGTCAAAGCGCTCATCCCCACGCTCCCCGGCGAAAATCATCTCGTCGTCGTCGAAGGAGTCGATCATTTCTTTGCCGGCAAACTCGACCGACTGGGTCGCGCCATCAACGCCTGGCTGACCGGCGAGGTTTTGCGCCTCCGTCATTAGAGCTGGAGGGCTTCCGTTTCTTTTTCTCCGCCTCGAACTCCGCGTTCTTCGCGGACTCTGCGTCAAATCTTTTCTTCACGCCCCTTCGCTGCGAGAAAAAAGTTTGCTGAATTCCTCGGCCGTGGCCGGAGGCACGCCCACGAGCCGTGCATTGGCTTTCACGTGTTCCGGGCGAGACATCCCCACCAAAGCGGTCGTAATTCCCGGCGATGACCTCGCGAATTGCAGCGCCCGTTCCGTGTCGTTCGCCAGCCCAAGAGCTTCCGCGACAAAACCCGGCAGATTCTTCGCCACTTGGCCTTGGAGTAGCGAAGCACTGGCGATCAAGGTGATGTCCAGCTCGCTCGCCGCTTCCATCACCGTCCGGTCTCTTCCACGTATGGATTGATTCCCCAGCGTCAGCGCTTCCGTCATCGCCAGGTTGAAGGGCAGTTGCACGAAGCGAAAGTGATGCCTGCCCCCCGCAATTTCCTGCGCCATCTGCGTGATTTCGCCTAGCTGCAGGGCATCGCGCGCGCGGGCATCTTGCCGGAAGCCATTCCATGTGGCCATCCCGTAATACTGAATCTCGCCGGCCTCCACCGCCGATTCGAGAAACGTAAATGCCTCGCGGACGCGGTTCAGGAATTCTTCCTTGGGCACTTCAGAGAGCTGCGTCTCCGGATTGTGCAGGTAATAGACATCCACGCATTCGACGCCCAGATTTTTCAGGCTGCGCCCGAGCTGGTTTTTCAGAAATTTTGGCGTCATACAATGACTGCCGGCCGCGATATCTTTCGCGGTGAAAACTCCCGGCTGAATGTATTCGCGGAAAAAATATTCGTTTGGGTCGCCGGGCATGGCCCCATCGGGCGTCAGGTAACCGCCCTTCGTGCACACCACGATTTCCTCGCGTTCGATGCCGCGCGCCGCAAGCCGCTGGATGGCCGCGCCGAGGCTTCGCTCGCTCCGCTGAAATCTGTAATTGATCGCGGCGTCGACCACATTGATCCCGCTTTCCACCGCGGCGACGGCCGCCGCTGCGTAGCCCTCATCCGTCTTGGCGTCCGGTTGCCCGAGATACGTGCCCATTCCAAGAGAGGATAGTGCCAGCCTCTGCGTTTCTCGAAAATGGCCCTCGGCGGCGCGGCCTCGGAACTTCTGAGCGTAGCGCGTGGTTCCTTCTTTGGTGGCGGATTTGCTCATGACGCTCCTTCGGGCGGTTGCGCCGGCCCTGGTGTCTGATTCGTTTCGGCTTCATTCGTCTTCGGCGCGAGAAGCCGCGAGCATGCCCGAAGAATCCTACGATAGGGCCAGTCTTTTTCGCGGAAGAAAATCTCGCCTTCGCGCGGATTGCTGTAATACCAGCGCGCCACCAGCCATAGGTGCTCCCCAAGATCACCGTTAGTTGTTGCGGGCTCCGCTTCAAAATGCTCGCGAAAGATTTGCTCCGCGGACCGCGGCTGGCTGGCAATCTCCGCGAATCGCAGGAAAAATGGCTCCGTCAGTCTTCCGCCGCGCACGCCATAGACGCCAATCGTTTGTTCTTCCGCGCTCCGCTGCAGAATCACCGCGTCCAGATCCTGAATCCGCCGCGTGAGCTCCGGCCTCCCGCGCAAAACCTCATCGAGCTTCTCTACTTTTTTGTGCAAGGCGGCGGCCCGTTCGAAGTCCAATTGCTCGCTGGCTTTCTCACGCTCTTCCTCAATACTAGACCTAACCGATCCCCCGCTTGTTTCGAGAAATTGCACGAGCCGTTGTACTTCGACGTCGTATTCCTCTTTCGTGCATCCCGCAAAGCACGGCGCGAGGCACATTTTCATTTCCGAGTACAGGCAGCCCGGAAACGTAGGGTCGCGGCGGATCTTGATCTGGCAGCGCCGCACTTTGAATAAATCGAGGACCCGTTCGGCGAACGCTAGCGCGGACCGCCGCGATGCGAATGGACCGTAATACGCGCCGCCCGTGGGGACGCCGGCCTCATCGACGGGAATCCGACGGGTCACGTAGCAGCGTGGATAAGCGTTTCGCAAATTCACCTTGAGGACCGCTGCCGGCCGCAAGCGTATCAGGTCGCGATAGCGCTTCGGAAAAAGTAGTTTCGCATTCTGGTAGTAGGTGAGAGTCTGTTCGAACGGCGAACTCGTCAGCCGGTACCGGATGCCGCGCGCGAACTCGCTCAGGTTGAGACGTTTGCTCGCCGGATCGACGGGTCCGAGCAGCCGCTGCAATCGCCGCTGCAAATTCTGCGTGCGGATTAGAAACGGCTCGGCTTTTTCTTCGCGCGCTTCGATCAGGCAGACCGCCGCCCGCGGTGGCAGGGCAGGGAAGAAATGCTCTTCCGCCCGCGCACCGTCAAAGTCAAGTACACAGTCGAGTTCCAGCACACGGTCAGGATACTACGGGGCGGCTAGGACTTCAGAAGCCAGGAGGAAATGACGAGGCGCTGAATTTCGCTGGTGCCTTCGTATATTTCGGTGATGCGGGCGTCCCGATAGTTGCGCTCGACGGGATACTCGCGGCTGTAACCGTTGCCGCCGTGAATCTGGATGGCCTTGTGCGTCACACGAGTGGACATTTCGCTGGCGAAGAGTTTGGCGATGGCCGCGTCCATTGTGAATCGAGCGCCGGTGTCTTGCTTCCACGCAGCCTTTCGAATCAGCAGCCGCGCCGCGTCGATTTCCGTGGACATGTCCGCCAACATGAATTGAATGGCCTGAAATTGCGAAATGGCGTGGCCAAACGCCATGCGCTCCTGGGAATACTTCAGCGCTGCTTCGAACGCGCCTTGCGCGATGCCGGTGGCCTGCGCGGCGATGCCGATGCGCCCGCCGTCGAGCGTCGAGAGCGCCACCTTGTAGCCCTCGCCCTCGTTGCCGATGCGATTCGTCACCGGCACTGCGCAATCGGTGAAGATAAGTTCGCTGCACGCCGTCGCGCTGATCCCTAGTTTTTTCTCTTCCTTGCCGACCTTGAATCCCGGCGTACCTTTTTCCACCACCAGCGCGGTGATGCCTTTTTCGCCCTTCGCCGGTTCCGTGTTCACGTACACGATCGCCGCATCCGCCACGCCGCCGTTCGTGATCCACGCTTTGGTTCCATTGATGACGTACGAATCGCCCTTTTTCACGGTCTTCGTCTGCAACGCCGCGGCGTTCGAACCGGCCTGCGGTTCGGTGAGTGCGTAACAGCCGATCTTTTCCCCCCGCGCATAGGGCAGGAGGAATTTCTTCTTCTGTTCTTCCGTTCCGAAGCGATGGATCGGATCGCAGTAGAGCGAGTTCTGCACGGACAGAATCACGCCCGTCGAGGCGCAGCAACGCGAAATCTCTTCAATCACGATGCTGTAGGCGACGTGGTCGAAGCCCGCTCCGCCTTCCGCCTCCGGAAGCGCCACGCCCGTCAGCCCGATTTCTGCCGCCTTCTTAAACAGCCCGCGCGGAAAATGCCCCGTCTCGTCGAGTTCTTTCGCCAGCGGCCGCACTTCCGATTCCGCGAACTCGCGCACGCTCTTTTGCAGCAGTTTCTGTTCTTCGGTTAGTTCCAGGTCCACCGTCGCGCACTCCCATCCGGGCAAATACTTGATTGAATTTGCATTCTATCGCGGCGCACCGTGCTTCGCGAATCAGGCCAGCGCCTTGGAGAGTCGTTCGTAGGTGGTCTTCAAGTCTTCGGGGTGTACGCGCGTCTCGCCTGTCACCGTCATGAAATTCGAATCACCGATCCAGCGCGGCAACACATGCAGATGCAAATGCCCAACCACGCCCGCGCCCGCAGCGCGGCCCAGATTCATTCCCAGGTTCATCCCATCCGGTTTGTAGTTCGCGAACAAGGCCGTTTCCGTGCGCTGCGCCAGCTGCATTATCTCGCCTAGCGTTTCTGCATCGCACAGATTCAATTTCGCAACGTGCGCGTAGGGCACGATCATCACGTGCCCGGAGGTGTAAGGAAAGCGATTCAGAATCACGAACGATTTCTTGCCTCGTTGGACGATAAGCGTTTCCGCATCATTGTTCCGCGCCACCGCATCGCAAAAAATACATTCCGGCTGCTTTCCCGCCAACACCTGCGCCATGTACTGGTAGCGCCAGGGAGTCCAGATATAGTCCATCGCATCGTTTCCTTTTTCCTGAAAAGCTGCGCGCACAGCATAACGCAGAACGAACGCATCGGCAGCACGCCCATTTGTTCCCCGCTCAAACTGCCGAAGGGGCTGCGCTTTTTATTTTCCTGAATCGATTTGTTGAAACCGAACCGCCGGGAGAAACTGTGCCACCTACGGGCGCGGTGAATCGCCGCCCGCGCGCGTCGCGGCGGAGGCTTGGGCCTCCGCGCTGTTCACAAAGTCCTTCAACTCTTTGCTGGGTTTGAAGAAGGGAATTTTCTTGGCGGGAACTTCCACCTTAGCGCCGGTTTTCGGATTGCGGCCGATTCGTCCGCGGCGCTCCCGCGTGCGGAAGCTGCCGAATCCCCGGATCTCGATCTTTTGGCCCTTCTGCAGCGATCCAATGATGCTATCGAAAATCGTTTCGACGATGGTCTCCGACTCTTTGCGAGGAAGCTCTGTGATGCGCAGAATCTCTTCAATGAGGTCGGCCTTCGTGAGTGTGGGTTGCTTGGTCATCGTCGCTATGCCTCGTCGCGCAGCTCTGGATCAAAAACCGCTTGAGTCCATCCACCGTCCCAAGATCGTCAGGAACGCCGGCTGTCCTAAGGCCGCCGGAACCGCCTGACACACTGCGCTTGGCCTAACCAGTGGAACCAAACGGCTTACGGGGACTGGCCCTTCGCCGGAGTGCCCCCTTCCTATCACTAAAATGACCCGCAGGTAAATGAAAATGTGACAACCGGCCCCCGCTTGGCCAGCCTTGAAGCAGCTAACGCGCCGAAAGCTTGGACTTCAGCGCGTCCCCGATCGTCGCCGTCGACGAGGACTTCGACGTTGAGCGATACTGTTCAATCTCCTTGCGCTCGATCTGCTTCACCGCCGCGCGGTAGCTCAGTCCGATGCGCCGCGTCTCCGGGCTGATCTTGATGATCTTGAAATCGTATTCCTTGCCGGGCTCGAGCGGCCCAGCGCTCTTCAGCGGGCCGGTCGTGGGACGAAAGCTCGAGGCCCCTTCGTCGCGGCGCTTGCGCTCTTCAATCTCCGTGTTATGGCAAAGCGCTTCGATGTTTTCGCCCAATTCGACGAAAGCGCCGAACGTGGCGATGCGCGAAACCTTGCCCTTCACGATCTGCCCGACCTTGTGCTGCTTGAACCAGTCGCCCCAGATATCGTTGACCTGCTTGATGCCCAGCGACACGCGGCGGTTCTCCGGGTCGATCTTCAACACCTTGGCGGTAACGTCTTCGCCCTTCTTGAACACTTCGTGCGGGTTCTTGACGCGGCCCGTCCAGCTCACGTCTCCGACGTGCACCAGACCGTCAAAGCCATCCTCGATCTCCACGAACGCGCCGAACTCCGCAATGTTCCGCACTTTGCCCGTCACCACCGTGCCCACCGGATATTTCTCCGCTGTCAGCAGCCAGGGATCCGCCTGGGCCTGCTTGATTCCCAGCGAAACACGCCGGTCGCTCGGCTTGATGTCCAGCACCACCACGTCCACTTCTTCGCCGACTTTGACGACCTTCGAGGGGTGCTGGATTTTCTTGTTCCAGCTCATTTCAGAAACGTGCACCAGTCCTTCGATCCCTTGCTCCAGCTCGACGAATACTCCATAGTCCACGACCCCCACGACCTTGCCCTTCACCTTTCCGCCTGCCGGATATTTCTCCGCGGCACCCACCCAGGGATCGGCCGCCAATTGCTTTAGGCCGAGCGATACGCGCTGCTTTTCCTTGTCAAACTTCAGGATGATGACGTCGAGTTCCTGCTCCGGCTTCACCAGGTCCGACGGATGCTTCACGCGGCCCCAGCTCAGGTCCGTCAGGTGCAGCAGCCCATCGATTCCGCCCAGGTCCACGAACGCGCCGTACTCCGTCACGTTCTTTACGTGGCCGTGCACGATCTGGCCTTCGCTCAGTGTTTCCATCAATGCCGCGCGCTTGCCATGCAGTTCTTCTTCCAGCAGTGCGCGGCGGCTCACTACCACGTTGCCACGGCGGCGGTTCAACTTCGTGACGCGCACTTGCACTTCCGTGCCGGTCAGGTCGTCCAGGTTCTGCGCCGGCCGCAGGTCGTACTGCGAGCCCGGCAGGAACGCGCGCACGCCGATATCCACCACCAGCCCGCCCTTGATGCGATCCACAACTTTGCCGGTGAGCGTTTCCTTGGCCTTGAACGCCGCTTCAATCTTCTCCCACGTGCGGCGACGCAGCACTTTGAGGTACGACAGGATGGTGAAGCCGTCCTTGTGCTCCCCGGTGCGTTGCACTTCGATCGTGCTGTTCGGCTCAGGGCGCGGTATTTCCGTGTCCGTGAATTCCGCCGCCGGAATCAGCCCTTCCGTCTTTCCGCCCAGGTCCACCACCACGCCATGTTCCGTGTACGCGACAACCTTGACCTCGATCACCTCGTGCGACGCGGCCGCTTCCTGCTTCTCGTCGTACTGCTCCAGCAGCTTGCTCATCTCTTCCGAGCCGGCCGCTTCCTCATCGGCGGTAGCAGTTTCGGCGTCCGCTGCGTGCGCGTCCCGGTTTGCTTCCGCCGCGGCATGCGCGGTCGCGGAATCGGTAGACGCGCTCGTCCGCTCCGGCGTCGCCCGCGGAGGCGTCTCCTGCGCCGTGCTTGCCGCCTCGGCATGCTCCGTTCTAGAGGCAGGAACAGCGGCTTCGGCCCCACTTTCTAGCGTTGAATTTGTTTCAGGATGCGCGCTGTTCGGAGAGGATTCGGCTTCGGGTGCTGGCGCGGCGGCTGCCGCATTGGCCTGGTTATCGTGGTCGGAAAACATGGTTGTTGGCCTCCGGAAGATTACTTCGCTTACGGTAGCCGCTTTGCGGCCCCGCGTTCAGTCGAATAGATTCCTTGCTGATTCCCTAACTGGGTTAGTGCAAGGAGGTTAACCGCAGAGCGGTTACATGGGACACAGATGCTGCGGGCGTCGAAAACGCTGCAACCTTAATAAGGATACTCGCCGCCTCAACCCCCTGTCAATGAAACGCCCGGAGTGGTTCTACGCGCGCCCGGCGTGCGTCTTTTCGCGGCGAAAATCGGGAGCGGAAACTTCCACCGTGCGGCACATCTCATACAATCTGGATCGCATTCGGCTGCCGATTCTTTGCTCCAGCGCATCTTCGCGCGTCGGTGGAATCAATTTGCCGCTCGGAAGCCGCGCCGCTTCGCCTTCTGTAGCGGGATTATCGAGGTAATTCGTCGTGATGATCGTCGTGCGGTTCTCGTTGTATCGTGCGTTCAACACGATCCCGACGATGTCGCGCACCCAATCCGAAGGTTTGCTCGCGCCGAGATCGTCCAGAACCAGAATCTCCACCGTTCGAATCGGCTCGAGAATCTTCATCTCCGTGGATTCGCTCGCCGGGTTGTAGCTCGCCTGAATTTCTTTCAGCAGCTCGCGGTAATCGCAAAACAATCCCGCGTGCCCGCGGAGAATCAGATCTTTCAATGCCGCCACCGCAAGATGCGTTTTTCCAACGCCTGAAGGCCCCATGAACAGCAATCCCTTTTCGGATGAACCGGGGTACTCGCGCACGAACCCTTGCGTGAACAGCTTTGCTTGCTTCAGAGAATGTGCGTGCTGCGGCGTCCAGGTCTTCCCATCAGCCAGGTCGGTGACGTAACTCTCAAAATCGCAATGCTCGTAACGCTTTGGAATTCGCGCGCGCTCCATGACCCGCGACGCGCGCTCCTCCATCCCGCAATCGCACGCCACCGCCACGCTGCCCGCCGCGCCATCCCCTCGCGGCACCAGCTTCCATCCCGTTCCCCTGCAAAGTTTGCAATTTTCCAGCGCCATAATGTGCTCGTCCGCGTAGGGCCGGGCCTCATCCCGGCGCTTCTTCTTCCGAACCTTTGCAGTGGCCGGTCTTCAGACCGGCGCTTTCCCCTACGCCAGACAGCATACGAGCGCCAACCGCACACGGCAAGCTGTCTGCATTGGGAAAACTGTGGAAGGAACTACTGGCTTTTCTCTGAAACTGAATACCTATCACTGAAAACCGGTAACTATCGGACAATCCGCGGCGCCGCCCGCACAATCGCATGCCGCGGTGGTTTCTCCTGCGTGTGCGAGGCCGCCACCCGCGACAATTCCTGTTGCACCACTTGCGCGAACTCCCCCATCTGGCGCTCCATCTCGATCATTTTCTCCCGCATGTTCAGAATAATTTCGATGCCCGCCAGGTTCACGCCCAT
>DATNLB010000518.1:0-2336 GCA_035603095.1 Candidatus Acidiferrales bacterium | reverse complement strand
CGTGGCGAGCGCTGCGGATTGCAGTCGTCGCCGCGTCTAGGCTGGGCCGCCCCGCTCCCAATAAAAAATCGATTGTTCGTTGTAACTCGTTGGGCTGGCGAAGAATGTCGCGTAAGAAGTGAGTCATCGGGTGTACCGGGGGTTGCTGATCCTTTCTAGTCTTCCGCTGGCGTGATGACAATACTGCGATAGGCTACGTGCCCTTTTTCGCCTCCCTGAAGATAGATAGGTCCAGGCAGTTCTTCGTGGCTGTCCAGGGCACCACCCGTGATGCCCGGAATTTCCTTGTTTTCGATGATCGTCTGGCCGTTTTGGACCACAGTGATCCATCGTCCGATCAGCGTGATATCGAAGCTCTGCCACTCTCCGGGCTTGCGGGGAAGTTCCGGTGAAGCGGCCAAGAAACCGTATACCCCGCCCATATGGTGACTCGGTGGTTCCTCGATGGAGTCGGTTTCGATCTGAACTTCGTATCGGCCGCGCAAGTAGATGCCACTGTTGGAATTAGCGGCGCAGTTGAATTCAACATGCAATTTAAAATCCCCGAATTTGGAATCGTTGATCAGCTCAGGACCGTTTCCAGGACTTACCAAGTTACCGTCCACGACCTTCCACACGGGAGTATCTGCTCCGTCCATCCTCCATCCACTCATATCTTTTCCGTTGAACAATTGAATCGGCTTCCCCCACTTCGGCGGGCTTTTTACTTTCAACGCCGGCGCTCTCAGGCCGACCCATTGCCAGGTGGTTCCGTCTGGTCCAGTCGTAGTCCCCGACAGGGTGGCCTTCCTGACGAAAGTTCCTTCGAAAACCATATCCTCGGCTCGGTCTTCCTCCTCTTTAGGAGACACGAACGTGAGGCGGCCATTCGACAGCTCAACTTTGGGAAGCGGTCTTGCGTTTCCCCAACGGCTCACCATCTGGGCTTTCAATTGTCCATCCTCCTGGCGAAGTTCCAACCACGAGGGATATTCCCGATCAGGTGCCTTCAACGTCAAATCCCAGCGTCCCAGGAAAGCTTCGACGGACTGGGTTGCGGGCGAGGAGGGGCTTTTCTCGGATTTTCCTGCCTGGGAATACGCTTTGGCGGACATCAACAAGGTGGCGATCACTAGCACAAACATGATCCTCTGAAACTTCATAGGGCTACGGATCCCTTCTGGAGAATTACGGGATGGTCCGATGGTATTTCAATTCCCGTTGTTCGTGACCGGCGACTAAAAGTCCGCCGCCACCACCCTCATTATATATTGAAGAGAATTGTGAGCGAAAAAGCGAAGCTGAACGAGAAGGAGTTACCACAGCTGAAAAAGTCCAATCGAGATGGTTTTGTTCCCCGTCCAGACGCGCCTGCGAGTAAGGCTCAACAACCTCGCAGGCTTCATGCTTTGCGGCAAAACCGTCAGCGAAACACACAAGACGGGAAGTCGGAGTTCCCGCTACTCATTGTTGTTGCCAGCCTCCACCCGGCATCCTTTTCATAGACTCTTGACAAATCCAAACTTATGACATACAGTGTACGTACATTGCAAATGCGAGGTAACTATGGCCGTGTCGCATTCTAGAACAATCAGAACTAGGCGCATTAATCTCCGCGCCACAGACCGTCAAGAAAAGCTCATTCGTACTGGGGCCGAAACGACTGGCCTTAGTGTGACGAACTTTATCCTGGATAGCGCCTGTTTGCAGGCAGAACGCGTGCTTGCCGACAAACGCGAGTTCATCGCTTCGCCTAAACAGTGGAAGACGTTTGTCGAGGCCCTCGACAGACCGGCTCAGATAAAACCAGAGTTAGCTCGCCTTTTTTCCGAAACTGCCATTCTAGAGGGCGAGTCTCAGAAGTGACGAGCAGTTCGCCGACCGAAAATAAACCTCTTTCGGCCATTGAAAAGCTGACGAGGGATCATGACCCTTCATCGTTTGACTGCGGAAAATCGTCTCTTAATGATTGGCTCCGCCGATTCGCCCTCACAAACCAACAGAATGACTCGGCTCGCACCTACGTCCTTCATCGGGCCGGTAAGGTTGTCGGTTATTACTCTCTCTCTGCAGGCTCAGTCCGCAGCGAAGAATCACCTGCACGCATCGTAAAAGGACTCGCAAAACATCCGATTGGCGTCATTTTGCTTGCGCGCCTTGCGGTTGACCGCACCGAACACGGAGGAGGGCTTGGCAGGATTATGCTGGTTGACGCATTGTCGCGAGCTATGACCGCAGCCGATGCGATCGGGGCTAGGGCGATGTTGGTTCACGCCATCGACGAAGACGCTGTGGCCTTCTACAGAAAATTCGGATTTGAACCCTCACCGCTTGATCCCAAACAACTCATGCTGCTT
>DATNLB010000350.1:0-3792 GCA_035603095.1 Candidatus Acidiferrales bacterium | reverse complement strand
TGCCGACATGAAAATTGCGGCGACGGCGGCTGAGCACCGAGGAAACCGCCACGGGTGCGTCGTTGTAGTGGAACGCCATGGGATAGTCCAGCTCAAGTAGGCGATAACCGGCGTGGCGAATACGAAGGCCGAGCTCAGGTTCCTCCTCGGCATTGAGGTTAGGATTGAAGGTGCCAGCGCGCTCCATGGCTGAGCGCCGGTACATCGCTACACCACCGCCTCCGTAGTTGCACCAGAGGACTTCTTTAGGGGGAGCTGGATGCGTTTTCTGAGCCGGCGCAGCGGGCCGCTGGGCCGCTGCTGAAGTGGGAAGATTAATCACGCCACCTGTCACTCCGCCCACATCGGGCCTCTCGCACATCAAGCGAAGAGCATGTGGCAGCCACCCGGAGATAAGTTCAGTATCTCCGTCGAGGAAAAGAACGTACTCGCCCGAGGTCTGTTTGTAGCCGACGTACCGCCCAATTGCAGGAGAGAGCCGCTGGCCAGGCTTCAAACGGAAGATGTTTGCCGCGTAGCGGCTTGCCAGAGAGATGGTTTCATCGGTCGAGGCTGAATCCACAAGAATGATTTCCTTCGAGGAGGCACATGAGGTTTCACGGAGTACGGATTCGATCAGGCGTGAAATATTCCACGCCTGATTCTTCGTGATCAAAACGACGGACAGTTCCATCATGGATATAACCCCTACGCCGGCGCCTCTCTAAGCCGTTCCCTATTGTGTGAGAACCATCAGCGAAAATCCGCCGAGTATTCTGACGGCCAAATCCTGGTGAAGTTGAAACGCGATCTTGCGTGGCACTCTTGCGAGTGAATTCTTGAACGACCTGGCAGGGAGATCGATGCAATGGGATGTATAGAAATGATCAAGGATTTCATAGCCTGTATCGACCAGGGCTGCCAGTGCGGTTTCCCTCGTAAAATAGTGAATGTGGCCCACACTTCGCCGTTGTCTGAGAATGGGAGAACCGCGAAAAACTGATTGCACGGAGAGATCCAGCGGAATATGGAAAATCTTAAGCCGCCCTTTTCTCCGCAACCGCCTCAAGAAACCAAAGTAATCTTCAACGTGCTCGAACACATCGATCGCCAAGACGATATCAAAGTACGCTTCATCCTGAAGGAGCAGATCGCCAAGATGAAAATGCAGCCTCTCCTTCTCTTTTGCCTTGCTCAAATGGAACGCCTGCGGGGATACTTCGTATCCGGTAAACGAAACTGGGCCGGATAAGAGGAGGTGAAGTTGATTGAGTATTTCCCCGGCGCCACATCCAATTTCGCAAATGGAATTCGGCTGAAGGTCATTTCTCCGGATCATTTCGAAGACTTGTTTAGCTTTCCAAGGCGAATCTTCAACGTGCCACGTTGGATTTAATTCAAGATATCTGCCGTCTTTATATAGTGCTTCACCCGTAGAAGGAGCACACCCGGCGGCGCTGGCATCGGCCGGGGTGTCGCCCGCGTATCCACCCGCGTGGCTTTTTCCTATCAAGCTCATTGGCAACATTCTCCTATTGGCACGCTCGGACTCGCGCAAAACCAGTTATCGCTAATTTCGGTAGAGCGATTGAAGGAGCGTGGGGCCCAGGCGCTCGGTGAAGAGAGCGGCGCCTTGGGGATTCAGATGCGCGCCGTCGATGAAGACGTTCTCCGGCAATTCGGCATGTTGAAAGGGCAACACGACGAGCAGGCCTTCCTTGGCAGCGGCGGCTTGAAGCTCATTGGAAGCGTCGTTGACATCGCGAGTGGGAGGAATCAATAGGAAGAAGCGCGAGCCATTTTGCCGGCACAATTCATCCAGCAAACGGAGGCGCGGCAAGGCCTTAGCTACAATTTCTTCCGTGGGAGGGAGCGGACGATTGTTCGGCTTGAAATACGGGGCTAGGTCATCGATCGCGGGCGCGGTTTTTCGGAGAAGCCAATTGTGAATTTCGCCGCGGTGCCCCATCCAACTGCTGAAGGTCGCGAAAAAGTATTCACTCGCGGCGGTGTTGTCCAAGTGGCTCTCTTCTTTCACCTCGAGGATATCGCGCTTGAGCATGAGGCTATTGGCGAAAGGGCCGCCGTAGGTCGAATCCGAAAGCAGATCCCTGGTGGAGAGACAAACACCAACGATGGCGGGGCGGGAACCTTCGGCGAAGAGGCGGCGCAACCCGAAATACCAATCGAGATAGCTGGTGCCGGACATCGGCAAATAGGCCAAGGAATAGTTGGGGGCGATTTCTTGCTGGAGGCTGTCGCGGTTCACTCCGACTTCAAGGTAGGAGTTGCCCACGATGAGCATACTGACCGATTTATCGGGGGCGTCCGGGCGAAGCGAAACGGCACGAAGATGGTCGGCCTGAATGCTGCGCCAGATATGGTTGATGCGAGGAAAAGCCATACGCGTAGCGGCCTCGAGCGCGCAGAAATAGCCGAACAGCGCGGCCAGCAGAACAACGATGGCGCGGGTGGCAGTCCGGCGGTCAGAATCGGAAGTAGATGAAGGCACTTTCTTGATTTGCTCCGAAAAGTGTAATCAGTACGCAAAACGCAATGCCGGTGGCGACTTGCCAGGCATAGGAGCGTGATGCAAACACATGCTCGGCCTTCGAAAGCTCCAATTGAAGGTCGAGAAGAAAGAGGACTAGTGCATAGACGGCCAAGAACAAAAGTGCAGTGAGATACGCAGGACTCCATTGCCAGATGCCGAGACTGGCGATCTGCTCCCAGGCGCCAGAAAGCGAAGGAACGCGGAAGAAGATCCAGGCGAGGCAGACGATGTGGAAAAGAATGATTCGACGGCCCCAGCGCGTGAAGAAGTTGGATGAAGATGTGACTTCGCCTTTGCCGGTGAACAAGCGCTCGATGGCCAGGCCAACGCCGTGAATACCGCCCCAAACGACGAACGTCCAGTTCGCGCCGTGCCACAGACCGCCGAGCAGCATGGTGAGCATCAGGTTGATGTAGGTGCGGAGATTTCCGAGGCGGTTGCCGCCGAGCGGAATGTAAAGATAGTCGCGCAGCCAGGTGCTTAGGCTGATGTGCCACCTTCTCCAGAAGTCCTGAAGACTTTCCGCGAGATAAGGCTGGCGGAAATTAACCATGAAATGGAAACCGAGAAGCTGGGCGCTGCCGCGCGCGATATTGCTGTACCCGCTAAAATCGCCGTAGATCTGCCAGGCAAAGGCGTACGTTCCGAGCAGCACGGTCATGGTGTTCGGCCCGCCAAAGCTTCCGCCAAAGGCGGCGTTGGCGATCAGGGCGCAGTTGTCCGCGATGACGACTTTGCGGAAGAGACCTTCCAGGATGAGGATTAGACCGTCGAAGGCCTTAGCGGGATCCCAAGCGCGCGGTTGTTGCACTTGCGGAAGCAAATGCGAAGGGCGCTGAATGGGCCCGGCAATCAAATGCGGGAAAAGGCTGATGAAGAGGGCGTAATCCACTAGAGACTTCGCGGGCTCTACTTTGCGATGATAGACATCCACGATATAGGCGACTTCCTGGAAGGTGTAAAAGGAGATTCCCGGAGGGAGAAGGATGCGCCACACGCTGACGGGAATCTGCTTCAGTCCTAGCAGAGCCGCGAGGTGGGCCGCAGAGTCGACAAAGAAATTGAAATACTTGAAGACACCGAGAAACGAGAAGTTCAGGACCAGGGAGAAGAGCAGCAGCAAGCGGCGACTTCGCTCGTCGGAGGCCGCGGCGATTTTCCTGGCGACGACGTAATCCACGAGGGTCGAACCGGCCATCAAGATAAGGAAACGCCAGTCCCACCAGCCATAAAAAAAATAGCTCGCGGCCAGCAAAAAA
>DATNLB010000156.1:0-5795 GCA_035603095.1 Candidatus Acidiferrales bacterium | reverse complement strand
GCCGATCTCGTGCTTCCATTGTTGCAATTTGGAACGAAGAAATACCAAAGTGGAATGCGTGTCAACAGCGGCGAATAGCCAGAAAGATTCAAGGAAGGTCGGGCGGGCTAGCCGTATCTTAAAATTTTTTTGTGCAAATTCGGGTTTTAGAAAGAAAAAAGGGCGTACTTTCTTTTGGAGCGCCAACTCACAGTGAAGGTATGCGCCCTGATGCGAGAACTGGACGCTCTCGGCGACGGCCATCTTAAGCTGGACTTTGCCGACTTGAGAGAGGTCTTTCAGACCGCAATGGCGCGGCAAGCGTGCCAAGCCTCTGAGGTGGGCCGCTTCTGCTATCTACTTCAAGCAAGATACTGCCGAGCACAGGAGAATAATCCGTCTTGCTTCCCCCTCTTCTTCTCATGTACCCAATAGGTTCGGTTGCAGCCTCGAATACCCTTTTTCATGCGCCCATAAACTGAGCGGAATCGCCGCCAAATCATCGACCACCGGGATGGCATGGCCGTCTTTTGTCAGATCGACCGTTCTCAGATAAAACCCACAGGTATCACATGCTTCCACACGAATTTGCGGCAACTGTTCAGCAACGTACACCGGCAGCTTGCCTTCCGCTTCTTCTACGCACGTAGGACAATGAATCCGCCGGAATTCCCACTCTTGCGAGCAAAACGAACAGAGCAGAAACCGTTTCCCGCTGTCGCCTTCCACGCGCAGCACACCCATGAGCGGCCGCGCGCCGCACAACGGGCAAACTCGCACGGTCACAACCATGGGAGCCCTTGGCGCCTGCGCTGCACGAAACTCGGCATACGGTTGCAGGAACGCCCGGGCAAGAAACTGGGCGAAGGCTCCGACTTGTTGGTCGAACTTGCCGGCATGTTCCCAGTACGCTTCCAGGCTTGCAACCCACGAATCCGATGGCAGCAAGGACATCTGATGCGCGGATTTCGCCAGCGCCGTCGGAGCGTGCTGTTCGATCAAGGAGAGAAAGCCCCGGAAGTGCGGAAGGAGCGCAGTGAGGTCGAGTGGGTCTCGAAGCCCGGCCGCGGGCTCGCCGCTCGATTTCACTCCACTCGAAGACGCAATATTTGCGCGAAGCGTTTTTTGAAACGCAGCAACGTGCTTGTAGAAATCGAGAAACTCGGTTGCGAATGTGTGCTCCGAGGATAACCGTTCGGCGCGCCGCATTCGCGCGTCGTACTCGTTTGCCCCGGTTTGTGCGGACGTCATTTGCGCGGTGTGGACGATCCGCTGACGATTTCTTTGTACCAGCCGGGATGGTAGCGCTTGGCAAAAGCGATCGAAACATCGCCGCGAATGACCGAGCCGAACGCTCCGCGCTCCGCAAACACGCCCATGTAGATGTGGATCAGAAACAGGCCAATTGTGAAGAGCGCCGCGGCGGGGTGAACGATAACGGAAACGTATCTCAAGAAGCGAAGATTCCAAGGAATGTGCTCCGGGAACCACAGAACGAGGCCGGTCGCAAGCAACGCCACTGCACCCCAGAAAAATCCCCAGAACAGAAATTTCTGCCCCGCGTTGTAACGGCCTGCCGGCGGCATCTTATCGTCTTGATTCGTGCTGTAGTAGCGGACCGCTTTCCACCAGGCCCTGTCCACGTCGGTGTGGCGCATCTGCGGCGCCCACATCACGTACATATTCCAGACCGCGCAGAAGAAAATGAGCCCGGCCCAGGGATGCAGCATGCGCGAAACCGGCGCCCCGCCCAGAATCACCGCCACCCAGAACAACCACGGCGACCAGAACGCCAGCCCGGTCATCAGCAGATAGATGTACGCGCCCGCAGCGACCCAATGAGTCAGCCGCTCCGTCAATGTGTAGCGGAGGACGTGCCCGTGAGGAATGAGCTGTTCGGTTTGACTCACGTTCTTGTTCCTCCCGGATCGATGTCCTCATCCTCGCGTTCCTTCGGGCCGAATCGCAGATAGTGGACGAATAGGCCGATCAATCCGCCAACCATCGCGACGTTGCCGAGCCACTTCAGCGGGCCCTTCCAGAGCTTGACGGTCCACGGAATATGCGGGTCCTTGGGCAGGCCACCGTAAAGTTCCGGTTGCGTGGCGTCATGCAGCACGTAAATCACACCCGTGCCCCCCACGCCCGGTGGGTCGTACACGCCGGCATGAGGGAAGTTGGAGTGATCGCGAAGTTGCTTCGCGCGTCCTTCTGCAAGGAACTTCATATCGTCCTTGCTGCCGAAGTGCAGGCATCCCGTCGGGCACGACTTAATGCACGCAGGTTCGAGCCCTTCGCTCACGCGATCCGTGCAAAGCGTGCACTTGAATACGCGGTTGGTCTTCGGGTTCATTTTTGGAATGTCGAAAGGGCATCCCGTTATGCAATATCCGCAGCCGATGCAGTTGGCTTGCTGGAAATCGACGATGCCATTCGTGTACTGCACGATCGCGCCGTCCGCGGGACATGCCGCCAGGCATCCGGGCTCCGCGCAATGCATGCACTGGTTCTTGCGCATCAGCCACATGAGCGTGCCGTCGTCACGCTCATGCTCGTTGAAGAGAATCAGGTTCCAGTAATTCCAGCGCGTCTCCGGCATGGTCTGATAGGTATTATCGAAGACGGTTTCCCCGAACGGCAGGTCGTTCCACTCCATGCACGCGACTTCGCACGCTTTGCAGCCAATGCACGTCGTGGTGTCGATGAGTTTGCAGACTTTATATTCGCGCTGCGTGTCCTCGCCGGGGACGGTCCCCGCGTGGCCTGAAATTTTCTGGATGCGCAATATTTCCTGGCTCATGGCATCCTCTACGCTTTCTCGAGCTTCACCAGGAAGCCCTTGAATTCCGGCGTGTACGCGTTGGGATCAAGGACCGTCGGTGTGAGCAGATTCGCCAGTGTCCTGGCGTCCTTGCCTTCGTCTTCGGCGATTCCCCGATAGCCTTGATGAATGGGGAAGCCGATCTGGTAGACTTTTTTGCCATCGATCATCATCGGCTTGATGCGCTTCGTGACCATCGCTTTGGCAATGTAATCTCCACGGATGCTCGAGACTTTTATTTTTTCGCCGCCGTGGAGCCCCATGTCGTTCGCCAACTCGGCGGGGATTTCCACAAAGGGTTCCGGGACCAACTGCACGTTCATCGGATTGTTCTTGGTCCAATAGTGATAAAGTTCGGTCATGCGATAAGTGGTACAGACAATCGTGTAACCGTCCTTCGGCGTGGCGTATTTATCCTCCGGCGTCTTGAAGCGCTTCACCACGGGGTTGTGCGTCTGCTGCGGATGGAGTGGATTGTCAATCGGACTCTCAATCGGTTCGTAGAATTCGGGGAACGGTCCATCGGCAAAGGCGCTGAGCGGCGCAAAGATCCGCCCTACGCCTTCCGGGTTCATGATGAATGGGCCCATGTGATCCTTGGGCTTGGAATCAACTTTGAAGTCTGGCACGTCGTTGCCCACCCATTTTTGCGTGCTCTCGTTCCACCAGACTTGCTTTCTCGTTGGATCCCAGGGTTTGCCGTCCACGTCGCACGACGCGCGGTTGTAAAGCACGCGGCGATTCGCCGGCCAGGACCAGCCCCATCCCGGATGCAAACCCAGATTCGAAGGATCTGAGGGATCGCGCCGCGCCGTCTGATTGCCCGCCTCTGTGAACGAGCCGGAGTAAATCCAGTTTCCGCACGAGGTCGTACCATCGTCTTTCAGCCACGCGAAGCCAGGAAGCTGCTGGCCGGCCTTGATCTGCTGCTTCGTCGCTGGATCCTCCAGATCCGCCAGCGCCTTCCCGTTGATTTCCTTCAAAACCTCGGCCAGGGGCGGGCTCGATGGGACGCTGTAATTCCAAGTCACGTTCAGGATGGGATCGGGGAACTTTCCACCGTCCTTCTTGTACAGCTCGCGGATCTTCAAGAAAATCTGCGCCACGATGGCCTGGTCCAGCCGGCAGTCTCCAGGCGTCGGCAAGGCCGTATTCTTCCAGAGCACCCAGCGCGCAGAATTGGTGAACGAACCGTCTTTCTCGGCAAATCCCGCGCAAGGCAAGCGGTACACGGTCGTTTGAATCTGCTTCATCTCGTCCGTGGTGATCCCGGGCGACTTCCAAAACTCGCTGGTCTCATCCGGATAAATTTCCCCCACCACCAGGAAGTCCGCTTTTTTCAGCGCGTCGATATTTTTCTTGGAGTTGGGACCAATCGCTACGCCGTTCATTCCAAAGGCAAGCATGCCTTTCACAGTCCCGTTGTACATGTCGTCCCACATCTGCACCCACGAATAGTTGCGATCCACTTTCGGCAGATAATCGAAGGCCCAGCCATTTTGTTTAGTGGCTGCGTCCCCATAGAGGGCTTTCAGATAGCTGACCGCAAATTTCGGCGTGTTGCTATAGTAGTTGAACGAATCCCACGGGGCGGGCTTCGAGGGTGTAGGCGTAACGCGTTTCATCCAGGCGTCAAAGGAAGTGTCCGCGGGCGTCGGAACTTTCAAATAGCCTGGCAAAGAGTCGAAAAGGCCGGCCATGTCTGTGGCACCCTGAATGTTGGAGTGCCCGCGCAACGCGTTGACGCCGCCGCCGGCGCGGCCCACGTTGCCGAGAAGCAGTTGCAGCATCGCCGCGGTTCGTATGATTTGCGTGCCGAAGCTGTGCTGTGTCCATCCGACGGCGTAGATGATCGTGCCCGCCTTCTTCATGTCGCCGTCTTTGCGAATCGAAGTATACAGCTCAGCGGCTTTGAGGAATTGCTCTTTGGGAATCCCAGTGATGCGCTCGACCATTTCCGGCGTGTACCGCGAGTAGTGTTTCTTCAGCAGTTGGAACACGCAATTGGGATTTTGCAGCGATAGATCGATTTCGACTTTTTCCGGCAGCCGTGGAGCGGGCGGAGCGCCTCCGGTTGTCGGCTGCGCCGAGCTATTTCCTTCACCCCCGCCTGCGCCCGCATAATTCCACGTGGACTTGTCGTACGTCTGCGTCTGGGCGTCAAAGCCGGAGAAAACGCCGTCCGTATCGCCCGGCAGCTGAAAGCCGGGTTTGACGATAAATGCTGCGTTCGTGAAGTTGGCCAGGTAATCTTTCGCGATGCGGTTGTTCTCGATGGCATAGTGAATGACGCCGCCGAGGAAGGCGATGTCCGTGCCGGCGCGAATCTGGCAGAAGAGATCGGCGACCGCGGAGGTGCGCGTGAAGCGCGGGTCCACCGAGATTATTTTTGCGTTCCGCGTGCGCTTCGCTTCGATGGGCCACTTGAATCCGCACGGATGGTTCTCGGCTGGATTACCGCCCATGATGAGCATCATGTCGGTATTCTTCATGTCGACCCAGCCGTTGGTCATTGCCCCGCGTCCGAACGTTGGTCCCAAACTTGAGACCGTGGGGCCGTGTCAAACCCTGGCCTGGTTTTCCAGATGCACGACCCCCAGGGCATGCATCGCTTTCACCACGAGATAGTTAAACTCATTGGTATCGGTACAGCCGCCGATCCATGCGACCGATTCCAGCCGGTTCACCGTGTGTCCCGCTGCATCCTTCTCGACGAAAGTCTCATCGCGCGTCTTTTTCCCCCGTGCTGCGATTTCGCCGATCGCATCGTCCCACGAAATGTCCTGCCATTCGGTGCCACCCGGCCGGCGCACGAGAGGTTTCAGCAAACGCCGGTCGTTCATGATCTCTTGCTGCAGCGAGGAACCCTTGGGGCACAGCGTGCCGCGGTTGGTCGGATGATCGGGGTCGCCCTCGACGTGCACCACCTGCGCAGTCACATTCTTGGCGCGGTCGCCAATCGTGTAGATGATGGTGCCGCAGCCCACCGCGCAGT
>DATNLB010000542.1:0-3537 GCA_035603095.1 Candidatus Acidiferrales bacterium | reverse complement strand
AAACCAGGCGGGAGCGGAGGAAGCAGCCTCGGGAATTCAGAAGCTGGGGCGAAAAGCTGTTGGATTCCAATGCGACGTAGGCCGCGTTGCGGACGGTCAGAAATTCATCGCAGATACCGTGGCGCAGTTTGGAAAGATAGACATCCTGGTCAACAACGCGGGACTCGAACGCCATGCCGATTTCTGGGACGCCACGGAAGAAGATTACGACGCGGTCCTGAACGTCAACCTAAAAGGTCTTTTCTTCATCACGCAGGCATTCGTGAAACACCGTATGCAGGCGAAGGCCGGCGGCAAAGTCATCAACATCAGCTCGGTGCATGAGGAGCTTCCCTTCCCGCATTTCACTTCGTATTGCGCGAGCAAGGGCGGCGTGAAAATGCTGACGCGCAACCTCTCGATCGAACTTGCCCCACTCGGCATCACCATCAACAACATCGCCCCGGGAGCTATCGAAACGCCCATCAACACGAAGCTGTTGAACGACCCGGTCAAGCTGAACGCGTTGCTCGGAAACATTCCGCTGAAGCGGCTGGGCAAACCGGAAGATGTAGCGTCAATGGCGGCATTTCTGGCGAGTTCGGAATCCGACTACGTGACCGGAACGACCTTTTTCGTTGATGGCGGGCTGACCTGGAACTATCAGGAGCAATAGAAAGAAACAGACCTTCAGTTGGCCTTTGAGATTCTTACCGGCGCTATCTCGCTCAAGCACGAGTGAGGGTTGCGGCACGCGCCGCTTCCAGAAGCTTCTTCGCGTTTTCGCGAACGTTACCTTTCCCGAAAACCGCGTTACCGGCAACCAGCAGCTCCGCCCCCGCGCGCACCACATCACCGACCGTATCGAGCGCCACCCCGCCATCCACTTCGATGCGGAACGAAAGGCCAAGCTCTTCGCGGACTTCGGCGAGGGTCTTAATCTTGCGAAGAGCGCCAGGAATGAATTTTTGTGCCCCGAATCCCGGATTCACGGACATCACCAGAACATGGTGAACCATGTCCAACACTTCTTCCACCATGTACACTGGCGTGGCGGGATTCAGCACCACGCCTGATTTGCATCCGTGCAGCTCAATCTGCTGCAGCGTGCGATGGAGATGAACGCAGGCTTCCTGGTGCACGGAGATCCAGCTGGCGCCGGCTTCCGCAAAAGCAGGAATGAATTCGTCAGGGTGTTCGATCATCAGGTGGCAATCGAGGATGGTGTTGGGAAGAGCTTTCCTCAGCGAGGCCACGACCAGCGGCCCAATCGTGATATTCGGAACAAAGTGGCCGTCCATCACGTCGCAATGGAGCACTGTGCCACCGCCGTCCAGCGCCGCTTTCGCCTCCTCGCCAAGCCGCGCGAAGTTTGCAGAAAGAATCGAAGGTGCCAGTTCGATGGTCATGGGCAGCGGGCCGCTCCTTCCTTATCGGCGGAGAGAAGAGATTATACGCGGAAGTTCTTCGATGCTTGCTGAAAAGTGTGTTTCGAACGAGAATCCGCGCGTTACCACGGAATCGTACGGCGCCTCTGGCTGCTGTCGCGCGCCAGCTCGAGTAGCCGCATCACATCCAGCGCCCATTCCGGCGTGACCGCCAGCGACGCGCGCCCCAGGATCGCATCGCGTACATTCGAATAGTAGTCGCGGTAATCGCAGACGGCCGAGGGAATGCGCCGCTGTTCGAACGAATCTCCTGAGGAGACAGTGAGGACGCCCCAATTTTCTTCCGGCTCGGCGCCCCACGCCGTGTCCGTGGGAATATTTCCAAGGCGGAGATTCATTTCCTGCGGATCAAATGCTTGCTTTACGAAACTGGCTTGCGTGCCGAATAGCACGAAGCGTGGACGCGGCGCGGCGGCAAGAATGCTGGATCGCAGAACCGCGCGCATGCCGTTCGAATAGTGAAGCGTAATATCAAAGGCATCATCGGCGGCTGCGTTTTCACGTTCCGTTCGAACGTCGGAGGTTACGGCTTCCGGCAGGCCAAAAAGAACCAAGGCATGATCGATCAAATGTGGTGCGATGTCGAATAGGATTCCGCTGCCGGGGCGCGCGGCCTCACGCCAGGCGCCCGGCTTGAGTTGCGGGCGGAAGCGGTCGTAAGCCGTTTCGAACCGGACGATGCGTCCCAGGGTTCCGTCCGCGACGAGCTTTCGAATGGCCTGAAAATCGCCATCGTAGCGGCGATTCTGATAGACGGTGAGCAGGCGGTTCGCGTCCTTCGCAAACTGCACGAGCGAAACAGCCTCTTCAAGAGTTGTTGTAAAAGGTTTATCGACGACCACATCACGGCCCGCCTGAAGACATTGCCGCGCGAAGGAATAGTGCGTCTCGTTAGGAGTGGCAATCACGACGAGGCGAATCTCGGAAATCGAAAGGAGTTCGTCCAGGCTCCGCACGATTCGAACGCCGGGATATTTCTCCGCTGCCTCCCTGCCGCTACGCTGCACGATAGCGGCGAGATGCAAACCAGGCACAGCGCGAATCACCGGCGCGTGAAACGCGCGGCCAGCAAGACCGAATCCTACGAGGCCGACTTCAATCATAGAGACCATCATTCCGGAGAATTGAATGGTAAAGAGTATCGAACTTTAAGATTCCAGGCAGAAGGATTTTGCAGAAACGCGAAGTTGCTTGAAAGGGCGGTGTCCCTCAGAATGACAGGTTGCCCATGAACGAACAAAGTTCAGCTATCACAGAAACGCAAGGGCACCGGAATCTGCTTGTCTTGCTCTTCGCGGGCTTTGTGCTGAGTGGAATAGCAACCACGATCGTCGGTCCGATGTTGCCCATTTTTATCCGCAGATGGTCTCTCGATGATGGGTAGGCTGGTCTCTTTTCTTCGATTCAATTCCTGGCGGCATTGGGAGGCACACTAGCATCCAGCGCGATTGCCGCGTGCAGCGGATATAAGCCACCTTTGGTTTTGGGTTATGCGCTAATGGGCGGAGGTCTTGCGTCTCTTAACGCCAACACGCACGGCGTTGCTCTAGCGGCTACCGCAGCTTTCGGCTTGGGCTACGGGCTGATCACTCCGGGAACAAATTTGTTCGTGGCGGAATTGGGAGGAGCCAAGAGTGCGTCGCTATTGAACCAGCTCAATTTTGCGTGGGGCGCAGGAGCGATGGCCTGTTCCCCGTTGATCGCCCTGGCGCTGAAACACAACGGGCTGGCTAGCCTTCTGACGGGCAATGCAATCTTTGGTGGAATTCTCGTGTTGGGCCTGTTGTTCGTCTCCTTCGGTGTGCAGAAACACGAAAAGGATGCGAGTACGGCCCCAGCAACATCCCCTGCAATCGGATTGGGAGTCACGATTGCGCTGGCCGCAATGTTTTTCATTTATGTAGCCATGGAAAACGGCATCGGCATCTGGTCCGCAGAGTATGCCAAGCGGCTGGCGAATGGCATTACTTGCATGACCACGCTCGCGCCCATGTTTTTCTATGCCGGCCTCACATCCGGCCGCGCAGGCGCCCCGCTGGTTCTACGGCGCCTGCCCGAGAGAGAAATAGTGCTGGCCGCTCTAAGCCTGGCGGCAGCAGCAACGGCATTG
>DATNLB010000187.1:0-2191 GCA_035603095.1 Candidatus Acidiferrales bacterium | reverse complement strand
AAAAAAGGAGAGCACACATGATCGACTTTAACAGTGGAAACTATGAAACGGCTGGCGCCAGAAGTGACCGCCACGCGGTTAGCTCGCCGCCGTTTTCGCGGCGGAGCTTTCTCGTCAAGACATCGCGTTTCGGAGCCCTTTATGCGGCAGCCAAGCTGATTCCCTTGCCGGCGCTGGCGGCGGAGTTGGCAGGGGACACGCGTGTATCTCAAACACCGATCGTCGATAAGGGCTTCGCATCGGTGAGAAAAATCGGTGAAGGGCTGTACGCGACGATCTCCGATCCCTCGAAAGGCTTCCAGACGGTTTGCAACGGAGGATTCCTGGTTGGCAAAGATGGCGCGCTGTTGGTCGAGGGATTTATTAGTGTGGCTGGAGCTGCCTTCCAGATGGATGCACTGCGGATGGTCAGCCAGGTTCCCGTCAAGGGCGCGCTGGACACGCACTATCACTATGATCATTCGACGGGGAACGCCTTCTTTGGCGCCAACGGGATTCCGTTGTGGGCGCATGCCAACACGGCAAAACGCATCGTGGAGAGTTATGGGGCCATGCAAGGCGCCGACAAGGCCGCCTTCCTGAGCCCTCTTGAGAAGGCGGTTAAAGAGGCGAAGACGGAAACGGCGCGAAAACATCGCGAAGAATATCTGGCCCATGTTACGACTGTATTCAATGTTTCAAACTCCGCCGTTCTGGCCCTTCCGAATCGTCCGATAGACCCGTCCAAACTGCCGATGAAGGTGGACTTGGGCGGAATTACGGCTGTGATCGAAAGCTATCCCGGGCATTCTGGGACGGACGTAATCGTGCGAGTTCCGGAACAGAACGTTGTCTATGCGGGCGATCTGCTATTTTCCGGCCTGTACCCGGTCTGCTTCGACACGCAATGCACGGTATCCGGCTGGCGGCAAACATTGAAGGCATTCGCTTCCTGGGACAAGGACACAGTCTTCGTTCCCGGACATGGACCGATTTGCGGTCAGGAAGGCGTTGCGCTCTTCCGGGCCCTTTTCGACGATATTGAAGAGCAAGCGCAGAAAATGTACAAAGCAGGAGTGCCGGCGGCGGAGGCTGCTGATCTTTACATTGTTCCGGAAAAATACAAGAACGTCGTCATTTTTGCTTGGGACTTCTCCATCGGACCTACGATTACGAAGTTGTATGCGGAGTGGGGAGCAGGCAAATCCTAGTTTAGGATGCAGCCCGCAAAGGAGGCCAACTATGGATCTCGTCGTTGGTGCCACGGGGCTTGTCGGTCAGCAAATTGCCCTCAGTCTCCGCGCGCGCGGCCGCCAAGTGCGCGCAATGGTGCGTGGAGGAAGAAATCACGAAAAAGCTAAACCACTAATTTCTGCAGGCATCGACATCATCGATGCTGACCTGACAAAACATCAATCCTTGCAATCCGCATGCGCTGATATTGAGACGGTTGTATGTACTGCGACCTCGATGCCTCACGGGCGCGAGGACGGTTTGCGCCGCGTGGACCAGGAGGGCATCCTTGCGTTGATCGAAAACGCTGAACGAGCAGGAGTCCGCCACTTCATTTACACCTCGTATTCCGGAAATATTCGCGAGGAGTCGCCCCTCGAAACCGCCAAACGGAGCTGTGAAAATCGTCTATTTTCCGGCCGCGTGCGCGCAACGATCCTCCGCCCGTCCTATTTCTCGGAGATCTGGCTGAGTCCGGCTCTGGGCTTTGATGCTGGCAATGGACGCGCGCGTATTTATGGAACTGGTGACGAAAAGATTGGCTACATATCCTATTTAGATGTGGCAGCTTTTGCCGTCGCGGCGGCCGAGAAAACACCGGACAAGTCAGTTGTGCTCGAAATGGGCGGGCCTGAATCGCTTTCGCAACTCGATGCGGTTCGAATCTTCGAACGAATATTTGGCAAGAAGATTGAACTGGATCGCGTGCTGGTTGCGGCGCTGCAAGAACAGCACCTCTCGCCCGATCCACTGCAGAAGACCTTTGCGGCGCTGATGCTGGCGCACGCAAAAGGCGACGCGATTCCCGGCCGCCTGGAAACGGCGCGCAGTTACGGCATCAATCTACGCTCTGTTTCTGATTGTGCCGCCGCCATGTCCAAAGCCGCTGCTGTATAAGAATGCGCATCTCGGAATTCGCCATGGCCCTAGCCGGGCAGCACGTCGTCGAAGGTGTGGATCACCGCCTGGACGGATTGCG
>DATNLB010000397.1:0-3087 GCA_035603095.1 Candidatus Acidiferrales bacterium | reverse complement strand
CAGCATTGCTGGTTGCGCTGCCCGCGCTGTTGGTGACCACCACCTTAAATAGAGAGCCGTTATCGGAACTCGTGGTGGTCGGTGTGGTATACGTCGAAGATGTCGCGCCGCTGATGGCCGTTCCGTTCTTCTGCCACTGGTAGCTGAGCGGTGCCGTGCCCGTCACTGCTACGGAGAAAGTCGCCGTTTGCCCGGCAGTCACAGTTTGGCTGATCGGCTGCGTTGTGATGGATGGTGCCACCACGGTCGCGCCGGCAACGTTAAGAGTGCCGGCATTGCTGGTCGCACTGCCTGCGCTATTGCTAACGACCACGGTGAACAGCGCGCGATTATCGGAAGCTGTCGTAGGCGGAGTCGTATACGTCGAAGAAGTCGCACCGCTGATGGCCGTTCCGTTCTTCTGCCATTGGTAGCTGAGCGGGGCGGTGCCCGTCGCCGTCACCGAGAAAGTCGCCGTTTGCCCGGCCGTCACATCCGCGCTGACCGGTTGCGTCGTAATTGACGGGGGCGCGGACGCGCCACTGACTTTGGCATTGCTGCTCGGGCCGCCGCCGCTGCTGGCGAGCGCTACGCATCCCGAGAGGGAGAGGCTTCCCAACAGAACAACCAGGAGAAAAAGTCCGTACTTTTGAGTTCGCGAAGAACGAGTGGCACTCAACATGACGCTCCGGCTTATAAATAAGCTCCGTGCCAACTTGCGACACGGGCTCCTAGCCACAGTAAATACAGGAGGAGCTCGTCCAATACATCTGACCAACCGTTCCAAAGAAGGGGCCTGCCCAAATCCAGTACCCTGGTGTCCAGCGTGTCTTAAGGGTAGGGATTGGGACAGGGGGGCTGACAAACCTCTCTAAACAAAGGACTTGTTCAACGAGAGTGAGCCCTCAACATGACTCAGTTCGCTCGAAAGGCAGTTTCATCTCGCATATCGCTGCACGTGTGACCGTAACCCAGCCCGAGTTTTTGTATCATTTTGACTAATAGCCTCTTTGAAGAGCGCAGCTCAGCACCGGAACTCGGGCGCCGAGGCTGCTCACAGACTGAATCGTTATGTGTGGCATAGCCGGCATATTCAATCTCGATGGAGCCGCAGTCGCTCCGGAATCCCTGCAGGGGATGATCCGCATGCTGGCTCATCGCGGGCCTGACGATACCGGATTTCACGCCGAGAACGGCGTGGGTCTGGCGCACGCCCGGCTTAGCATCATCGACCTTGCTGGTGGCCAGCAGCCCATGTGCAACGAGGACTCTTCTCTCTGGATCACCTTCAACGGCGAGATCTTCAACTACCTTGAACTCAGGGAAGAGCTGCTCGCTAAGGGACATCGGTTCGCCACCCGCTCGGATACCGAAGTGATCCTCCACCTTTACGAGGAAAAAGGAGAGGACTGCGTCCAATACCTGAACGGACAATGGGCTTTCGCCATCTGGGACAACCAACGTCGCCGTCTCTTCTTATCTCGCGACCGTCTCGGCGTCAGACCGCTCTTCTATACTCAGGCGAACAAGACCTTTGTCTTCGGCTCTGAGATCAAGGCGATCTTCGCTCTTCCAGGCGTCACCAGAGAAATCGATGTCCACGGGCTGGATGAGGTTTTTACCTATTGGTGCACCATTCCTCCTACGACCCTCTTTCGGAATATCCACGAACTTCCGCCGGGCCATTCGATGACCGTCGATGCTGGCGGGGTTGCCGTACGGCCGTACTGGGATAATCAATTCGAGCGGCCATCGAGAGTTGTCAATCCTTCCCAGGAACAGGCATGCGCCGAAAAGCTCCTCGAGCTTTTGATTGACGCGACGCAAATCCGCTTGCGCTCCGATGTCCCGGTTGGCGCGTACCTGAGCGGCGGGCTGGACTCGACATTCACCACCGCATTGGTCAAGAAGTTTACGAACGCCCGGCTGCGCACCTTCTCGGTCACCTTCGACGACCCCGAATTTGATGAAAGCTCGTTCCAGACGGAGGCAGTGCGCTTTCTGGACACCGAGCACCAGGAGATCCGTTGCAGCAAGAATCAAATTGGCGAGGTGTTTCCGGACGTCATCTGGCACACCGAGAAACCGGTGCTGCGAACGGCTCCGGCTCCCTTGTATCTTCTCTCGCGGCTGGTGCGGAACAGCGGTTACAAGGTCGTAGTAACTGGAGAAGGTTCCGATGAAGTGCTCGGCGGCTATGACATATTCAAAGAAAACAAGATCCGCCGTTTTTGGGAATCGCAGCACGATTCCAAGATGCGGCCGGTCCTGCTCCGTCGTCTGTATCCGTATTTGCAGAACTTACAAAACCAGCCCGATGCCTACCGCAAGGCGTTTTTCCACATCAACGTCGACCCCAATCTGCAGCCATTCTTCTCGCACATTCCGCGCTGGCAGTTGACCACTAAGCTGAAGACGTTTTTCTCCGATACCGTCAGGGCGGAGATTGCCGGGGACGACGGTTACTCCAAAGTCCGAGCGGGGCTGCCCCAGTCGTATTCATCGTGGGACAGCTTCTGCCAGGCGCAATACTTGGAAACTAAATACCTGCTTCCCGGCTATATCTTGTCGTCTCAAGGGGACCGGATGGCCATGGCGCACTCGGTGGAAGGAAGGTTCCCCTTCCTCGACTATCGGGTCGTTGAATTCGCGTCCAGGCTTCCGGTCTCTCTCAAGATGAAGGTGCTGAATGAAAAGTACCTCTTGAAACGCTGTGCGGCCGGGCTCATTCCTCCATCGGTCGCGAAACGGCATAAGCAGCCCTACCGGGCGCCGGAAGGGTGCAGCTTTCTTCAGCCCGCGGCGCGAGAGTACGTAGAAGAGCTGCTCTCCCCCGGGCAAATTCAGCGGGACGGCATTTTCGATGGCCCTGCGGTGGGAATGCTCCTGGACAAATTTCGCAAGGGCGCTGCCATCGGCATCAAGGACAACATGGGATTGGTCGGCATCGTCTCAACCCAGCTTTTGTTGCATCAGTTTATAAATCACTTTGAAGGCAGGATGACATCCCATGGCGCTCAATGACGAATTGAGGCGGTTTGTAATAGACAACTTCATGTTTGGCAAGCCCTACGAAGGCTTCGCCGATAACGACTCCTTTATAGCTCG
>DATNLB010000362.1:0-2181 GCA_035603095.1 Candidatus Acidiferrales bacterium | reverse complement strand
GCTGACCCGGAAAGGGCACAGCTGTGTCGTGTTTGATAGGTCGCCGCAAACTGTTGCCGAGCTCGTGCAAGAGCACGCTATTGGAGCGGACTCTCTGATTGATCTCGTGGAAAAGTCAGCAGAACCGCGCGCAGTGTGGTTGATGGTTCCGGCCGCGCGGGGGCGTCCGAAAACTGACCGATGAAGAAATGCAAGTTTACAAGGCACATCTCTTTCGCCGTAATATCTATAAGATTTGAATGTTGTTAGCAAGTTAAAATGTCCGGTTTTCTTAGTACGTGACTTGTCCGGTTTGAGTTAATAATCCAGCAGCCGTCGGGGCTGTGGGAAAGTGGGAATCCCGCGTCTTATGCGGGATTTCCAAGCGCGGTGGGAAAGTCGGGTTTTGGACTTTTCCAGCGCGCGGCTTTTCCACGGCCCGTCCGCGCTGCGTTCTGTTGTCTGCCAGGGCCGCACCGTGGCTGCTGTAGCGGCCGAGTCGATGGGGTCCATGGGTGAGGCTAAGAGTTCCGTCCAGATGTTGATGGACGGTCACGCTGCAGCCCGCCAGGCTGGCTCGCCAGCGCACTGCTTCGATCTGCAGGTTCAAATTCTGGAAGCTGACCGTGTTGTCCCGATTCACGGTACGCTCGAACTGCAGAGCGAAGATCAAGTCCAAATCCCGGCTGCGGCGGGCTACAAACGCACTGCCCGATTGTGCCGCCCGCACTTGAAAACGGCGATTGAACTCGGCGATGTAGCGGGTGCGCAAAAATGCATTGGCCGCTTCCAGAGTCGTGATCCCAGCCAGCCGCAACTCTGGCGGCAGTCGCCCCTGCCAGGTGCCGAAGTTGCGCTCACTCCGTCCCCGAGCTTGCGGTGAATATGCCGGAATCATCTGCACGCCGAGTTCGCGCAACGCCCGTCCCACTTGCGTCAACCGATACCCATCCACTTTCCCTCCCACCTTCGGCGTCAGCCAGAAATGGCTGCCTCGGTCGCTGTACAGGGCACAGAACACGCCTTTGCGCTCGATCACTTCCTTTAACCCCGCCATCACCGTCAGCGTCGATTCCTCCTCCACCAACTGGGCGTAATAAATCTCGCTAGTGGCATCGTCCAGAATCACGATCAGGTCATACCAGCGCTCGTCCTGGAACCAGCGATGCCGGCTGCCGTCGATGTGTAACATCATCCCGGGCAAGGGCCGCCGGGGTCGCCGCTTGCGATGTACTCCCCGCTTGCGTCCCCGCGCCACCAGTCCCGCCCCTTGCAGCGCCTGCTTCACCCAGCTGTAGCTGAGTCCGATCGCGTGCTCCTGGCTGAGCTTCTCGTAAAAGTGCCGCACGTTCAGATCGTGATACCGCTCGCGATACAGCCCCAACACCTGCTCCACCACCGCTAGCGGAACCCGCTTCGGCGAAGGCTTTCCTCGCCGCCGATCGAACAGCCCGTCATAGCCGAACTCCTCGTAGCGCTCCCGCCAGCGCCGCATGTGCCGATCGCTGATGCCGAGAATTTCCGCTGCCTGATAGCACGTGATCTTCTTCGCCACCGCCCGCAGAATCACTTCCTGTACCTTCATGGCCCGCTCCATCGCGGCCTTCGTGTAGGAGAACATGCTCTGCATGTTCTCCTACCCTCGCCACCTGAAAAGCGGACATATCACGTGCTATCTCAACCGGACATATGATGTGCTAACGACAACACCCGAGAACTGGGTTTGACCCCCTGCCCCTCTCACCTTAGGATGGGAGAACCAAAACCAGATGGCGAAACAGGTTTTTTACGATCCCAAGCAAGCGCGCTGGAGGCGGATTCGCCGCGTCCTCGACGTGGCCGCACTGGCCTTTTCGTTGCTGGTGATCTTTTTCATCTACAGCGCCTTGCGCGGCGAGCCTCTCCCCGACCTTTCCTGGCTCACGGAAAAGCGTCCATACCACGCTCTGAAAGAAAATGAAAAGGCGAAAGCCCGCGAAAAACGCCGCCTTGCCACTCTGGCCCGCGCCGGACACCGCCGCCAACCCCGCAAGGCTCCTTCCCAACTCACGCTGAACTCTCAGCAAGGGGTGCGGGCCGCATTTTACGTTTCCTGGGACACGGCCAGCTTCTCTTCCTTGCGCGAGTATGCGCGCCAGATCGACCTGCTCTTCCCGACGTGGCTGCAGGTTCTCAGTCCAGACGGCCATCTGCAAGCCGTGA
>DATNLB010000249.1:0-2860 GCA_035603095.1 Candidatus Acidiferrales bacterium | reverse complement strand
GCTTGTTCGGAGTGCCCCCACAATGTTTGACGGGATTGGCGGGAGCACCTATGATGCCGCCCGCAGGTCATACTGAGGAGGCGCACTATGCAAGTTGCTGGAATTCGGCTGAAGTCGGCTTTCCTCCTGGTCGGTTTGGGCATGGGAATTGTTTTGTCCCTCTTCTCAGAGGCTGAGAAAGTTGTTGCGCAAGAACCGCCAAAGTTCAAAGTAGACGCGTCGTGGCCGAAAGAATTACCCAACAATTGGATCATGGGCCAGGTGGGTGGCATGGCGGTGGATCGCCACGACCACATCTGGGTTCTGCAACGCCCGGGTACGGACACAGTTGAGGAATTGGGAGCGGCACAGACACCTCCGCGGTCAATGTGCTGCCTCGCCACCCCGCCCGTCCTCGAATTCGATACTCAAGGAAACCTGCTTCACTCCTGGGGCGGCCCCGGGGAAGGGTTCGACTGGCCGAAGACGGAACATGGGATATACGTGGATAAAGACGACAATGTGTGGATCGGTGCAAATGGCCCCGCCGATCGTCAGATTCTGAAGTTCAAGAACGACGGGCATTTCCTCATGCAGATTGGACATCCTTCCACCGACCCGCCAAATAGTTTGCGCACCGACATTCTTGGACGGCCCGCCGGCATCGAAGTGGATGCCGACGCTCATGAGGTTTACATCGCGGACGGTTATATGAACAAGCGAGTAGTCGTGTACGATTCGGATAAAGGCACCTTCAAGCGGCTGTGGGGGGCGTACGGTAATCCGCCGAATGATGCGGATCCCGGGGCGTACAATCCTGCCGCGACCGCAGACCAACAGTTCCGCAATCCGGTCCACTGCGTGCATATCTCGCGGGATGGCTTGGTCTACGTTTGCGACCGGGTGAATGACCGGATGCAGGTCTTTACAAAACAGGGCAAGTTTGTGAAGGAGTTTACTCTGCGGACTCAGACGCTGGGCATGGGATCGGTCTGGCAATTCGCGTTTTCCATCGATGAGAACCAGAAGTTTCTTTTTGTCGATGACGGCGAAAACAATGTGATCTGGACGGTGCGCCGCGAGGACGGCGCGGTCGTGGGCCAGATGGGACACAGCGGCCGCAATGCAGGCCAGTTTCACTGGGTGCATCAGATCGTCTCCGACTCGCAAGGCAACCTCTACACAGGAGAGGTCGACACCGGCAAACGGATTCAAAAATTTACTTTGCAGCACTAGCACCGCTGAAACGACACTCGATATCGTTAGACTGATACTCTTCGCAAACGCAGCGCGTTGGCGATGACGGAGACGGAGCTAAAGCTCATCGCCGCACTGGCGAGCATGGGGCTCAGCAGCCAACCGAATAAGGGGTAAAAAACGCCCGCAGCGATGGGAATTCCGATTACATTGTAGAGAAACGCGAAGCCAAGGTTCTGCTTGATGTTGCGAATCGTGGCGCGGCTCAGTTTGCGTGCGCGGACGATGCCGCGCAGGTCACCCTTCACAAGCGTGATGCCAGCATTCTCGATCGCGACGTCCGTGCCTGTGCCCATGGCGATGCCAACGTCGGCCGCAGCCAGCGCCGGTGCGTCGTTAATTCCATCGCCCGCCATCGCAACGATGCGGCCTTCTTTTTTCAAATTCTTTATGATCTCGCTTTTCCCCTCGGGCCTGACTTCCGCCTTAATCTCTTCGATTTGCAGCTGACTGGCCACGGACTGCGCGGTTTCCGCCCGGTCTCCCGTGAGCATTACCACTCGCACGCCCTCGGCCTTCAGTTGCTGGATCGCTCCGGCCGATGAGCTCTTCACCTTATCGGTCAACAAGAAGGCCCCTGCGGGTTTGCCATCGATCGCTGCATAAACCACGGTAATCGATGCTGCTCCACCGGCGAGAACGCCCATGCTTTTTCCTGCTGGAAGCTGAACACAGCGCTCCTTCAAAAACTTCGCGCTTCCGGCCAACATATGGCGGCCTGCGACCTTGCCTTCCGCGCCCCCTCCCGGTGTCGCCCGGAATTCCTCGACGGATTGAGTCAATAGCTTCTCGTCCTCCGCCGCGCGCACAATCGCCTTTGCCAGTGGATGCTCGCTGGCCCGCTCCACGCTGGCCACCAATCGAAGCAATTGCTCCCTCGAAACCTCACTTTCCTCAAAGACCACGATGTTCCCCACTTGGGGCTTACCTTCCGTAAGCGTGCCAGTCTTATCCAAGACGAGGGTGTCAACTCTCGCGAGCGTCTCGAGGGCCTCCGCGTTTCGAACGAGCACGCCCGCGTGCGCCCCGCGGCCCACGGCCACCATGATGGACATCGGCGTTGCGAGGCCCAGCGCGCAGGGGCACGCGATGATCAGCACCGACACAGCCGCAACCAGCGCGTGCGCGAAGCGCGGCTCCGGACCGAAAACTATCCAACCGAAAAAGGCCAGGACCGCGGTGACCATCACGGCCGGAACAAAGTACGACGCCACACGATCGGCGAGGCGCTGCATCGGCGCGCGGCTGCGCTGCGCTTCGCTGACGAGCTTCACAATTTGCGCGAGCATGGTTTCGCTGCCGATGCGTTCCGCTGCCATGACGAAACTTCCGCTGGTATTCAGCGTGCCACCGGTGACGTTTTCGCCCGCGCCTTTTTCGACTGGCATGGACTCGCCGGTCACCATCGATTCATCGACGGCGCTCGCGCCTTCACGTATCGAGCCGTCGACGGGAACGCGCTCTCCTGGACGGACACGCAGCCGGTCGCCGCGCTTCACCTGATCGAGCGGCACGTCTCTTTCGGTGCCATCCGCCGCGAGCAAATGCGCCTGCTGCGGCGCCAAATTCAACAGCGCGCGAATTGCTCCGCTGGTGCGCTGCCTGGCGCGCAATTCCAGGACCT
>DATNLB010000260.1:0-2535 GCA_035603095.1 Candidatus Acidiferrales bacterium | reverse complement strand
AGCGACAAGCTGCCGCTGGACGTCGTAAAGGCCGGGGACACAGCGGGGACACAATAAGGTGTTTCTTGCTGCTCCTAGAACGCCATCCACTGCGTCCGTGTTCCTGTAGTTTATTAGAGTTACGTTTGGTGCTCCCGCTTTCACGGCGCAAACGCGGGTTCAAATCCCGCCGGGGACGCCAATTCAATGGCTTGCAGGAGAACCGTCTACTCTCTGTTTAACAAGACGATTGGAAATTATGGGCTCGGTGAACATTGATGATTAACGGTAGATCAGATCTATCGACATGGTTCCTCTCGCGTCCCGGACAATCGGGAAGTCGGCGTCCGACAATGACCAACAATTGCGTTTATAGGTACTAACGATTGGATATGTAAGAAGTCCGTCGAATCGCCAAATTCAGCCGATCCCTGCGATGCATTGAGAGCTTTAGCGGATCTTCTTCGACGCACGAGCGACCAACTCGTCCACTCTCGAAAGCAAAAGCTTGAGGATCGGAGACTGGTTCGACTTTCTGTAGCCGAGGACCAGATCGACAGTTGGCGCATCTCCCTTCAGAGGGCGGCTCGTTACAGACGCAGGGAGAAAGTTCTGTGCGTAAGCAGGTAACAGCCCTACGCCGCGGGTCGACATTATTAAGGAAATTCCCATGGTGACGTGGTCCGTCTCGTGAGCTGGCGTGATATTGATTCCCGATCGCTTCAGGTAATTGTCGATGACCGCACGCAGTACAGGAGCCGTATGAGACACAATCACGAATGTTTCGCCTGCCAGATCCTTCGGACTGATCGCTTTGAGCGCGGCGAGACGGTGGTCCCTAGGCAAGATCACCACCAAAGGCTCTTTCACGAGAAGACGGAACGCCAGGTCCGGCATCGCTCGTTCCTTTCGAAGAAAAGCGGCATCGATTTTTCCTTTCGAAAGGCCCTCAGCAAGTAGCGGGGAATATTGGCTCGATATCATCACGTCAATGTTCGGCAACTCGTCGCGCAGGATACTCAAGGCTTCGGGCATCCAGGTCAATTCGTGTCCGGTCAGAAAGCCCATCGAGAAGCAGGGCTTGGCGGGATGAACGGCCCGGCGTGCTGCTTCGGCCGCCGCGTCAACCTGCAATAGAACTCCGCGCGCGTGATCGAGAAAGGCTCGACCCGCCGGTGTCAACTCGACGCCACGAGCTGTGCGCGTCATGAGTTGGGCGCCAATTTCTTCCTCAAGGTCTCGGAGCTGGCGACTGAGCGAAGGCTGCGAGGTGTGCAATTTGGTCTTTGCCGCCAAGGTCAGACTCTCGGTTTCGGCGACCGCAACGAAATAACGCAGGTGTCGTAATTCCATTTCCATCCCCCATGCTTGTGAAGCATTGCCACCAAGCCTAACAAAGTATGCTTCAAGTGCGCTACTACTGGCTAATTGCGTAATCCAATGTAGTGATTGGGATGCTTTGGGAGAGCAATAAGATTTGGCTCATGCCTGATGAGCATATGTCTAATTCAAGGAGATGGACAATGTCAAAGAAATTGGAAGGAAAGATTGCGCTCATCACCGGCGGTTCGCGTGGCATCGGCGCAGCAGTCGCCAAGCGTCTGGCCGCAGATGGAGCAAACGTCGCCATTACGTACGCGAAGGACGCCAAGGCGGCTTCCGCTGTAGTCAAAGGAATTGAACGCGCTGGCCAAAGGGCGATCGCAATTCAGGCGGACGCCATTGATGCCGATGCCGTCGCAGCGGCGGTCGAAAAGACCGTGGCGACTTTCGGCAGGTTGGACGTCCTTGTCAACAATGCCGGCACGGCCATTCCCAAACCGTTCGTCGAGTCCACCCTGGAAGAGATGGATCGCGTGCTCGACATCAACGTCCGCGGCGTATTCGTTGCGACGCAGGCGGCGCTGAAGCACATGACTGAGGGTGGTCGCATCATCATGATCGGCTCGGCAGTTGGCGAGCGTGCCGTCGCGCCGGGACTTGTGCCCTACGCGGCCACGAAGGGGGCCGTCAAGATGTTCACTCAGGCATTATCCAGAGAGGTCGGGAGCAGGGGCATCACGGTCAACAACATCCAGCCGGGCCCGATCGACACAGAGTTGAATCCCGCTTCGGGTGATTGGGCGGTACCGCAGAAGGCCGCCACTGCGCTCGACCGCTATGGGCATGTTGAGGAGATTGCCGCAATGGCAGCGTTTCTCGCGGGTTCGGAATCCTCCTACGTCACGGGAGCGAACCTTACCGTGGATGGCGGAATGAATGCCTGAGCTAACGCGCACAAAGTCACGTTGCAACTGCAGGCATTGAGGTGAACAGGCAGATCCGAAGACACGCATTACATATCAAGTGGAGGAAGGTGTCCGATGGCTAATGTGGTGAAGAAATACAGCATCTCTTATGAGCTAGCACAGAAAATGGTGGATGCAGCGGTGGCGAAAGCCAGAGAACTTGGCGTTAGCGAGAACGTAGCGATTCTCGACGACGGCGGAAATCTCAAGGCCTTTGGCCGGATGGATGGCGCCCCGATCCCTACCACTGAGATGGCCCAGAACAAGG
>DATNLB010000360.1:0-2782 GCA_035603095.1 Candidatus Acidiferrales bacterium | reverse complement strand
TCCGATTCGCGGAGCGCGGAAAAGTTGCGCGCCCATGGCCAGCAGAGCGGGGAAGCAGACCGAGACGTAGCGCGGTTCGCAGGTTTGCAGTTGCGTGAGGAATGCTGTGCGAACAAGGATGAACGCCACGATCAGCAAGATTCCTGGGTTCGCGCGCAAAGACCAGGTGGCCGCAAGACCCATAACAACGTACAAAACATTGAGCAGCGCGAATCCAAGTGTGACTTCGAAGTCGGTGGGATTGCTGCGATAACTTTCGCTCAGCGGCCAGAGTTTTCCTGAGTACGGCATCAGCGCGATCCGCGGAGTAAACCACATCGCCGCGGCGCGCTCGATCGGAATCCAAACCCAACTGCGGATGGGATGACGCCGCGTGCGCTCCTGCGCCAACTGGGCGAATTCGAGATCGAGCGCGCGCGTCATTCCGCGTGTGCGGTTGTAACGATCCAGTAGGGAAGAGACGCGCGACAACTCTTCGGGAGAGTCCACTGCGTAAGAAGGAAGATTTTTCAAGTCGATCGGCTGCGACGGCAGTTTCCAAGTGAAAAGATACGCGTCCTGAAAACGAAACATCCAGGTCTTCGTCCAGGCGTAGAAGCCGGTGGGCAGGACATCGCCGAATGTTTCCGCGTAGCGCGGGGCAAGGAACTGCACGCGCCCAAGATTCACGGCATTGCGCGCGGCCCACGGCGCCAATGGCAGCGACAAACCAGCGATCATGCACAGCGTTGCGACCGCGAGCATTCTCCAATTTGCGAGACGGCGATAGCGGAACCATAGCGCGATCAGCACCGCTCCAAGAAGCAGCGGCGTTTCCGGCCGGACGAGTGTGCCGAGACCAACAACGAGCCCGCCCAAGAACCAATTTTTTACGGCAGGGAGCAGATCGCGGTTCGAGGCAATGCGATCGATTTCCATTCCCGCTGGCGACAGAAAAATCAGGAGCGCGAGCGTGGTGAAAAACGTTGCCAGAACTTCCGTCTGCGGCACGGCGGTGTAGTTGGCGGTGAAAGGGCAAAGGGCAGTGAGCCAGAGCGCGGCCGCGGCAACACGGCTGCGGATCTCGCCGGGAGCGCCCGCGGCCAGGCGATCGGCGATGCCCGCGGCCAAAACACACGTGGCAAGATCGACGAAGGCTTGCGCGAGCGTGACGGCCTTCCGGCTGGTACCAGCCAGGAAATAAATCCCCGCGAGGAATGCCGGATAGCCGGGGACGCGGGCATCCGAGGGAAGAAGCTGCCCGTGAGAGTAGAAGCCATAGACTCCGTGGTACAGCCAGTTGCGGGCAAGCTCTTCGTAATAGGCGGTATCCCCGGAAGAGAAAGGGAATTTCCAGATGAAGAACAAACGTAACCCGAGTCCGGCCAGCAAAGCCGGTGCGAGATGTTTGGCAAATGGCTTGGTGAACATGTGTGTGGCCGAAGATGAAACGGATTGCACGGGCATTGTAGCAAGCACGGGACCGGCGGGAAAAACCAAGCTGGCAAAGGCTTGACACTCAAGGTAAAATCACTGGAAATGGCCAACGCACCAGAAGTTGTCAAAGCCCCAGGATTGGTGCCCGACGAGCTGAAACAGGAGCCTCGCTCCAAGGGTATCTCCACCGCGCGGAAGAAGAAGCCCAAGGAACTTGCCGTTATCACCGAGTGCTGCACGGGTTGCGCGGGATCGCCGGCTTGCGTGGAGTACTGTCCAGTGGAAGACTGCATGTTCTGGGTGCCGGACGAGGACAATCCGCCGTTCGGGCGCATCCAGATCGATCCCCTCCAGTGCATCGGGTGCAAGAAGTGCCTCAGCAAGGGCCCGGACGGCTGCTTCCTCGATGGGTGCCCGTGGGACGCCATCGTCATGGTCGATATTGCCGAGGTGGAAAAAGAAGTCGGCCCGATGGCGTACTGATCGACTTCGTTCGAGCTTTCGGAAATCTAGTTAACAACAACCGGCCCCTCCCCCTGTTTTTCATAAGTGTCATTTAGGGCCTCCGGCCCGCGAAACTCTATGAAAATCCCTCAACGTCAGGCAACGTAGAGACTCTTGAAGCTAACTCCTTTGAATTCAGCACGACTTGGTTTGCGACCCAGGGTTTTTCGAGCCTGTCATTTAGGGCCTGCGGCCCGCGAAACTTTATGAAAAACCCTCAACGTCAGGCAACGTAGAGATTCTTGAAGCTAACTCCTTTGAATTCAGCACGACTTGGTTTGCGACCTAGGGTTTTTCGAGCTCGCACGACTAATCGGGCACTGACTGGATACGCAGACCGAGCAGGAGAACAAGCCCACTTGGCTTGCCATTTGGAGACAACCTGACGGGAGAATCACGCCACGCATAAAAAGATGGCAATAGACAAGGCTCGTCTGAAACGTAAGCCTGCACACTCAACGTCTGTACAGTAGCGACGCGCGCTCGGCGGGATTGGGCAACGATGCCTCAACCCAATTTGAACAAGGATTTGGCGGCTTGCCAACTCTCAAAGCTTATTTCCTTGCGTCGGCGCTCAAATCAATCTTGCAGACTGTGGAGCTTTGTCCTGGCGGCAATCTGCCTGACACTTGCGGCCTCTCACGGAGTTCCAGCCCAAGATGCGCCCCGCCAACTTAAGGCCGAAAAAGCCGTGCAAGCCCATTATCTGAACACGCAACCTGGCGTGGACTATGTTGGCGACCAGGTTTGCGGATCATGCCACTCCGCTGAATACAAGAATTTCAAACAAACTGCGATGGGTAGATCGGCTTCGATACCTTCTCAGGACGATCTGCAGCCCTTGGTAAAGCCCGTTACCTTT
>DATNLB010000207.1:0-7898 GCA_035603095.1 Candidatus Acidiferrales bacterium | reverse complement strand
CGGACGAGCGTACGACGAATCCGAAAGTCCTCGAGGGAAATTGCGCCAAAGGAACATAGATGTGCCACCCGGGACGTTCGCGCAAGTAGTTCATCTTAATGTCATTCACTATCCCAACGATCATGCCGACGGAATGCTGGTCGCCCAACCTAAGCTTCTTCCCGATGGGGTCTTCGCCCGACAAAACCTGTCGGGCCATAGTTTGACTGATAATTATGGAAGGAGAAGTTCCATACGCGTCGGAGGAATCGAAAAAGCGGCCTTTGACCAACCCAATCTGCATCGTCGAGAAATAATCCGCTGACACTGCAGTGAAGGGTGCCCCGTGTCTCTCACCGGGTTGAAGCGGCTTTCCGATCACTTGGAATTCGATGCCCTGGCCGAAGCCGCCAAATGGGACATGACTCGCCACGCTCGTGGAAGCAGCTCCAGGCAGGGCGCGGATACGGGACAGTACTTCATCGCTGAAATTTCGAAGTTGCGAGTCCTCTGTGTACTTCGTCTTCGGGAGCGCGAGTTGCGCCACCAGGACGTTGGCCGGATTGTAGCCAGGACTGGAGCGCACAGAAATGATGAAGCTCTTCACGAGCAACGTCGCCGAGATGAGCACCACTACCGCCAGAGCAATCTCCGTGGCTACAAAGATCCGCCGGAGCCGCCCGCCGCGTTTGCTGCCCGACGTCTGGCCGGATGTTTCCTTGAGCGTTTGATTTACATCAAGCCGCGAATTCTCGAATGCCGGCGCGAAGCCGAAGGCCAATCCACAAAGCAACGTAATTCCTAGGGTGAACATCAGCATGGAGAAATCCAGCTCGATGTGGCCATAATTCACAATGTATCCACGGATATGACCGGGAATCTGTGACTCAATCCAGCCCATGCCCCATGAGGCAAAGAGCAGGCTCGCCACGCCACCGACCAAAAACAGCAACAACGATTCTGTCAGGAGCTGTCCCGCCAAACGCCTGCGCGTCGCGCCAAGGGCTCCACGCACAGCGAACTCCCTCGTGCGGCTTGTCGCGCGAGCCAGCATCAGATTCGCCACGTTTGCACACGCGATGAGCAGAACCAGGCCGACAACTACGAAGCAGATCATTACTTCGGGCCCGCCTTCTTCCTTACGGATTCTGTCCGTCATGGAGCTGACGAGCCAAGTCAGGTTGGTATTAGTTTCCGGAAACTCCTTCTCGAGATGGGCAAAGAACGTTGTCGTTTCCGCCCGAGCTTGTTCTAGCGTTACGCCTGGCTTCAGTCGTCCAAAGGCAGTAAGCCAAACGTTGCCGCGGTCCGCGCGTTGCATATCGGTCAACGCAAGGGGCGTCCACAAATTGGCGATGCCCATAAGCGGCAATTGAAAAGTTCCGGGCATCACCCCGACTACTGTGTACGCTTCGCCCCCGATAGCGATGTTGCGCCCGATGATTTGTGGGTCCCCGGCGTATCGGCCTTGCCATAGTCCCTGGCTTAGAATAGCCACGTGCGGCGCGCCCGAGCGATCATCCTCCGCCGTGAAGGTTCGCCCCAAGATGGGCTTGGCGCCCAACGTATCAAAAAAATTCCAACTCACTCGGCCGCCGTCAACTAGTTCGGGAAGGCCATCCCCAGTTAGATTGAGACTCGCACCGCCCCAAGCTACGGTTTGCTCAAACGAAGTGCTTTGCTTCTGAAAATCGAAAAAGTCCGCTGCGGAAGTAACTCCCCCGCTTGTCCATCCGTGTTTCTTGTCCTGCGTTTCGAAGATCACCAGCCGGTCTGGTTGTGGGTAGGGCAACGGCTTGATAAACCAAGCGTCGATGTAGCTGAATATTGCTGCATTTGCGCCAATCCCGAGCGCGAGAGTGAGGACAGCGACAGTAGTAAAGCCAGGGGTCTTGCGCAGCATGCGCTGGCCGAAGCGCAGGTCCTGCCAACAGTCCTCAAAGAGAGTTTCCCAACTGCCGGCCCGGACGATTTCCTTCGTCGTCTCAGCGCTTCCCCGCTCTAGGCGGACGACACGAAGCGCTTCTTGTCGGCTCATGCCTTGCTTCATCTTCTCTTCGGCAGCCATCTCCAGATAAGCGCCGAACTCCTCATTCAACTCCTGATCGACCTTTTCCTTTCGGAACAAGGATCGGAGGCCGCTTGTAATGTTCCGCAGAAAGGACATAAGTCTCCTACTCGTAGCGCAAAGCGACCATCGGATCGACACGCATCGCACGGCGCGCGGGGATGTAGCACGCGGCTAGGGCGATGAGTGTCAACAAGAGCGCTACACCGATGAACGTCAACGGATCGAGCGGTTGGACGCCAAAGAGCAAGCTGCCCAAAAAGCGCGTGAATACGAATGCCAAGCCAATTCCGACGGCCACGCCAAGCGCAGCCAGGACGAATCCCTGCCGCAGGATCAGCCTTAGAATTTGCCCCTGCTGGGCTCCCAACGCAGCGCGAATCCCGATCTCATTCGTTCGGTGAACCACCGCGTAAGACATCAGTCCGTAGATTCCCATGCAGGCAAGAAATAGAGCAGCCAGGCTGAAAAAGCTGGAGAGTTGGGCTGTCAATCTTTGATCCACAACCGAGCGGTCAACCTGTTCCGCAAGAGTGCCGGCGCCCGTGACGGGGAGGCGCGGATCGACGTCATGAATTACCTGGCGGACCGCGGGCGCCGTGGATCCCGCGTCGCCCGAGTAGCGGACTTCAAAATTCCAGAGGTACCCGGGCTGCTGCGAGTAAGGCAAGTACGCAGCGGGCCACGGCCGTTCTCTTAGAGCCATATACTTAGCGTCTCTTACCACTCCGACGACGATCCTGCCGTTCACAGGTTTTGCGTCTGGTCCGTCCATGCGAAACCGGCGGCCGAGCGGAGATTCGTTTGGAAAGAAAAGGTGGGCCATCGTTTCATTGATCACTGCCACCTTTGGCGAATTCTCGGTGTCCTGCTGATCAAACGTGCGCCCTGACAACAGCTTCAAGCCCATTGCCGAAAAAAAGCCTCTGCCGATCTTGTTGTAAACAACCTCCCGATTGCCTTTCGCCTCTGGAGACTCTTCCGGGGTCCAAGCGTCCTCAGACCATGCGCCTTGATTGAAAGTAAAAAAGGAAAAGCTGGCGGCGCGGACGCCGGGAATTGCACTCACCCTGCGTTCGATCTCCTCGTAGAGCCTCGTGAGCCGCGAATCCTCCTTATAACCGACCGAAGCTGGTTCGATTCCAAAGACAAGCACATTGTGCTTGTCGAAGCCCATATCTACGTTTTTCAAGTTGACCAGCGTGCGAAGAAATAGCCCGGCTCCGACGAGCAGAACCAGGGAGAGCGCGACTTGTCCCACGACCAGACGCCTGGCCAGCGGGCTGTTTACTGCGGCAATGTTTCGTCCTTGCTTGAGCGAAGAATTTAGCTCGACTCGCGCGGCTCGCCAAGCGGGAGCCATTCCAAAAAGAAGAGGCGTGGCGAGCGAAACGAGGACAACAAAGACTAGTACTCTGCTGTCCAGCCCCACGTCGACGGGAATAGTCTCCGGACCGCCGGACACCATCACTAGGAGCAACTTGCTGGCCCAAGATGCCAGCGCGACACCGAGAACCGCCCCGAGCATTGCCAAAATAAAGCTCTCTGTTAGCAACTGTCGAATCACGCGCCAGCGTCCTGCACCCATCGAGACTCGCACGGCGATCTCGCGCTGCCGGTTCGTCGCTCGCGCCAGCAGGAGATTCGCGATGTTGGCGCAGGCGATCAACAAAACCAGTCCGACCGCCGCCATGAGTGCGCGCAGAGGTTGTGAAAACTGCACGCGGAGTCGTGACAATCCGCTTGCCGCCGGAGTTAACTTGATGAAAGCGTGTTGAATCCCGTCGAGCTGCTTCTTTGCGGGCTGCGAACCCGCCATTTCCAGTGCGGCCTGTTTGAAAAGCACGTTGACGTTGGTTTGCGCTTGTTCGATGCTCACCTCGGGTCGCCGGCGCGCGATGATGTAGAGCGACTGGAACATCTTGTCGTTCAATCCCTTCCACCCTGGCGGAAGCATTTCTTCCATCGAGAGCGGAATCCACACGTCTGGCGACTCACCCACGCTTGTGCCGAAGAATTCTTGCGGAGTGACGCCGATGATGGTGTAGACCGTCGAGCCAATGTTCATTTTCTCGCCGATGATCGAGGGAGCACTCCCGAAACGCCGCTTCCACCAAGCGTAGCTGGCCACCGCTACCGGGCTGCCTCCGGGAATCCGGTCGACATCCTCGCCGAACGTCCGGCCCAAGATCGGATTTACTCCGAGCGTCGAAAAGAACGTCCCGGAAACCAAATGAGCGTCGATCTCTTCCGTTTCCGCACTGTCGCCGATGGTGCCGTGCGGCGCACTGGACATGCTCGAAATTGCCGTGACATCGGAGAAAACGCTGCTATCTCCCTGAACCTGGCGATAGAAGGGAAAGGAGAAGAGTTGCCAGCTTCGATTGGGCAATTCATCCATGATTCCGCCCCACTTGCCCTCGCCGAACAGAACCAATTGAGTCGCATTCTTGACAGGAAGGTTCCTCAGCAAAACTGCATTCATCAAACTGAAGATGGCCGTGTTCGCGCCGATCCCGAGAGCCAGAGTTAGGACAGCCACGGCGGTAAAGCTGGGAGACTTGCGTAGCATGCGAGCAGCAAAGCGCAAATCTTGCCAGCATGTCTCCAGGAAAGATTCCCACGTTGCAGAGCGAACGATTTCCTTCGTAATTTCGAGACTACCGCGTTCCAAGCGCACGGCGCGAAGCGCCTCCGTGTGGCTCATCCCTTGCTTCATCTTTTCGGCGGCTTGCATCTCCAAGTAGGCGCGAAGCTCCTCATCCAACTCCCGGTCGACCTGTTCCTTTTGGAACAATGATCGAAGGCCGCTCGTTATATTTCGCAGCAAGGACATGGCTCTTTACTCGTACCTCAAAGCAATCATAGGATCGACGCGCATCGCCCGCCTTGCGGGAATATAGCTTGCAAGCAGAGCCACGCCCGTAAGCAACACGGATACCGCGCCGAGCACGGCGGGATCAGTTGCGCGAACTCCGTAAAGCAGGCCACTGAGTAGTCGTGTGACACCTATTGAGCCCGGGATCCCAAGCAATATCCCCAGTAGGACCCAATTCATGCTCCCGCGTAACACCAGCCTCAGCACATCGTTGCTGCGTGCGCCCAGCGCCACGCGAATGCCTATCTCCTGAGTGCGCTGCGCTACAGAATAGTTTGCGACTCCTGCAATTCCCACCGCTGCTAAAACCAGCGCCAGCAACGCGAACCCCGACAGCAGTAGCATCGGGAAGCGCCGCGAACCGGTCGAATTACGCACGATTTCCTCCATGATTTCTACTTGTGAAACGGGCCGGTCAGGTAAGACCTCGGCCAACGCCTTCTTGATAGGTACTGTGAACGCGCTGGGTGTGCCAATCGTGCGGACGACAATGCCCATCACCGGCCATCCCGCCTGGGTGTAAGGCCGGAAAAATTGACGCCGCACCGGCTCATCCAGTCCCCGGTAACGCACATCACCAACCACTCCCACCACCGTCAGGCGCGCACCGTTCGAGTCCCCGAGTCTGATGGCTCTTCCTACCGGGTCCTCCTTAGGCCAGAAAGTGTGCGCCATGGTCTCATTGATGACGATCACTCCGGCCGACCCGAACGTATCCTGATGCGTGAACTCTCGCCCTTTCAAGAGCGGAATACCCATAGTTCGGAAATAGTTCGGGCAAGCGACGCTATAGCCTGCGCCCGGCAGGTGTCCTGGCTCGGCGGGGGGTTGACCTTCGATCTGAAAACCTCGCCCGGCATCTCCTTCGAAGGGCAGATGAGCAACAGCGCCGACGGACACAATACCCGGCACGGCGCCCACATGCGACTCGAGGTCTTGGCAAAAGCGCGGGAGTCCAGGCGGGCCATTGTAGAGCTCTTCTTGCGGAACCGACATTTGCATCGTAAGCACATTTTTCGGGTTCAGCCCAGGATCGACGGCCAGTAGCCGTGCCATGCTTTCGATCATGAGCCCGGCACCGCACAGCAGAACCAGCGCCAAAGCCACTTCGGAGGCTACCAGTGCGTTGCGTAGCCGGCTTTGTCCTCCCTCCGTTGATCCGCGTCCGCCTTCTTTGAGAGGCTCGTTCACTTTGCCGCGCAGTGTATTGATAGCCGGCGCCAGACCAAACAGAACGCCCGCCAGGAGGCAAACGACCAAGGTAAATCCGAAGACGCGGCCGTCGATAGCGACGGACTCGATCTCGCGCAGCGGAAGGTTCAAGTTATCGAGCTGGAAGAAATGAAACAGCAGTCCATTACCCCAGGCCGTGAGAGGCAAAGCGGCCGCCCCGCCCAATACTGCCAGCAGCAAGCTTTCCGTCAACAACTGACGCACCACGCGGAAGCCCGGAGCGCCAAGAGCACGACGAATCGCGAATTCCTTCTGGCGCGCTGCACCGCGGGCCAGCAGCAGGTTGGCGACGTTAGCGCAAGCAATGAGCAGCACAAATCCAACGGCTCCCATCAGAGCCGTCATCGCTGTTTTCAGGCTACCCATTTCGAACTCAGGCAGGGGCGTCACAGTTGCGCCCATCCCGGCATCTTCTGTTGGGTAATGTTGCGCCAAGCGGCCAGCGATGGTTTCCATTTCTGTCCGCGCCTGAGCCACAGTCACGCCAGCCTTGAGGCGGGCGATGGCAATGAAACTGTTTTCGTCGCGGCCGTAGTCTGTTTTGTTATATCCCACGGGCACCCATAACTGGCGTGCCTTGCTCCAGAACTGCCAGTGGAATTCGCGCGGCATCACTCCCACCACGGTGAAGTCCTCTCCGTCAATCTTGATGGTCCTGCCCAGGAGTTGAGGATCGCCGCCGTAACCTCGTTCCCACAAACGATAACTCAGAACGACTTCATGGTCTTTGCCCAGTAGTTCTTCCTCGGGTAGAAACGTACGTCCGAGAAGAGGTTTCACATCCAGCACGGAAAAGAATCCTGCCGACACGCGCAGGCCGGACACTTGCTCTGGCTCTTGGTTATTTCCTGTAGCGGAAAGATTGTAGCCACGTCCGGCGGAATCAAAAATGGCCATATCCTCGAAAGATTGGCTTTGCCGCTTGAAATCCCAAAAATTCGGCGCGGACACGATGTTTATATTGTTTGGCCCCTTGCCAAACGTCTCCCATACCAGAACGAGGCTGTCCGGGTTGGGAAATGGCAGCGTCCTCAGGAGAGTAGCGTTCATCACGCTGAAAATGGTTGTGTTAGCGCCGATGCCGAGCGCGAGAGTCAGAACGGCGACAGCGGTGAAGCCGGGAGACTTTCGGAGCATGCGAACGCTATAGTGCAAATCCTGCCAGCATGTCTCAACAAAAAATTCCCAGCCGCCAGAGCGAACGAGTTCTTTGGTAACTTCGAGACTGCCGCGCTCTAGTCGCACTTCGCGAAGCGCATCCTTACGGCTCATGCCTTGTTTCATCTTTTCGTCGGTTGCCATCTCCTGATAGGCGCGGAGCTCATCATCCAACTCTCGGTCGACCTGTTTCTTTCGGAAAAGCGACCGCAGGCCGATTGCAAAATTTCTGAACAAGGACATGGCTCGCTCCCTAAGAGGCCTCCAAAATTCTGCCGATTGCGGCCACTTGCCTGCCCCATTCTCGTGTTTCGCTGTCGAGCCTCTTTCGTCCCTTTGCCGTCAGAGTGTAATACCTTGCCCGCCTGTTGTTTTCACTGGGTTTCCATTCGCCATCGATTAGCCCGTCCCTCTCTAGTCGTTGAATGGCGAGAAATAACGAGCCAGCATTGAGACGGAAGACGCCCTTGCTCATCTGTTCGATTCGGACGGAAATCCCGTATCCATGCATAGGTTCTAGGGCCAACGTTTTGAGGATGAGCATATCGAGCGTGCCCTGGACGAGATCACTCGGCTTGTCTG
>DATNLB010000374.1:0-2761 GCA_035603095.1 Candidatus Acidiferrales bacterium | reverse complement strand
GGGAGGCAGCGGATCCGGGAAAAGCACGCTCTTGCGGCAAATCATCGGCCTGGAGCGTCCGCAGTCCGGCCGGATTCTGGTGAACGGTGTCGATCTCGCGAACTGCAGACCCAAGGATCTAAAGAAGCTGCGGCGCTCGATTGGAGTCGCATTTCAGAATGCTGCGTTGTTCAATTCCATGTCAGTGGAGGACAATGTCGCCCTACCCCTGCGGGAGCACACGCGGCTGGAAGAATCGACGATCCGTCTAATGACTTGGATGAAGCTTGCGGTGGTCGGGTTGGCGGAATTCGGAAAGCTCAGCCCGCAGGCGCTTTCCGGGGGAATGAAGAAGCGCGCTGCCGTTGCAAGAGCCCTTTCGCTCGACCCGGAAATTCTGGTCTTTGACGAGCCCTCGGCCGGCCTAGACCCGATCGTGGCAGCGGAACTCGATGAATTGATTTTGGGCCTGAAGCGCGCGTTCAATATGACTGTTGTCGTGGTGACTCACGAGATGGCGAGTGCATTCCGAATCGCGGACCGGATGGCAATGCTGTACAAGGGCTCGCTGATCGCGGTGGGCACAAAAGGGGAGCTCCAGAGCAACTCCCATCCACGTATCCGGCAGTTTTTTGATCGCGTGCCGGACAAAATCGCAGACACGGGAGCACTTGACGAGTATTTCCAACGGTACCTGGAAGGGGGCTCAGTATGAACACAGAAACTAAGGTCGGGACGTTCGTAATCGTTTGTTTGCTCCTGCTGGGTGTGACGGTTTACTACGTGGGTAACGAGGAGTGGGGGCGCCATTTGACGCCGTACAAAACCTACTTGCGCTACGCCGGGGGCGTGGCGGCAGGGTCGGAAGTGCTCTTCGGCGGTATTGCAGTCGGCCGGGTAACGACTGTTCGAGCCTGGAGCCAGGATCCAACACAGATCGAAATCCTGCTTGAGGTGAAAGAAGGCACGCCGGTGAACGGGAAATCTGTGGCGAAGCTTGGTTCGGTGAGTCTGATGAGTAGCCCCGCAATCTCGATCACAACGGGCGCTCAGGAGGCTCCGCGCCTCAAAGCAGGGCAGGTGATCGCATCGCAGGAAACTGTAAGCATCGACGATATGACTCGGAAGCTGTCCGGAATTGCGGACAGTGCGTCGGATTTGATCGCCCAGGTACAAGGTGAACTCAAGGGAATCAGCGGGAAAGCGCAGACGCTTCTCGCGAACCTAAATGAAGCAACGGGACCAAGAAACCGCAGGCAGATTGCCGAGATCCTGCAGGAAGTTAATTCAATGGTGGTTCAGCAGTCCCCTAAAATTGACCGGATCACGGATCAGGTGCTACTGGTAAGTCGGGACGCGGATTTAGCCATCGAGAAGATTGGCCCTTTGGTGGATCATACGGACGCGACGGTTGCCAATGTCAATTCCACAATCGATCAACTGCGTGACCCGATCCGGCAAGATCTTGCGCAATTGCAATCTACGCTTGAGCAGGCGAAGAGTCTGATCGCCAGCGTTCAGACCGTGGTACGAGGCAACGATGACAACATTCGCGAAACGATAGAGAATCTCCGCGTCGCCACAGAGAACCTAGATCAATTGACGAACCAGGTTAAACAGCGTCCATGGAGCCTGGTACGAATCCGCCAGCCGAAGGATCGAAAAGTGCCCCAATAAGCGTCCCTTCACGCAGCGCGGCTCACCGCCGCAACCGATTGCAGCGCATCAGCGCGTTTATGTACTGAAGAAAGTCGCGGTTATTGGCAAACTCTGCCGCCACACCGTCCCATTCTCGTTGGAAAAGAGGCCCGCTCAGAGTGTTCTTGATTTCACGCTCCCAGAGCATCCACAGAGGTTTCGAAATGTATCCGCCCTTGTGAAGGTAATAGATGTCGGCTATGAACTGGATGGTGTACAAAGTGCAGTCGGTCAATTCTTGGCTCGAAGGGGGGAGGGGTTGAGAAGGATTGCGGTTCGCAAGCCACGCTTCGGTTGGAAACAAGCGTAGCAGCTCTTGGAATCGTCCGGAAAACTCGATGAACATTTGGGCGTTGAGCTGCCGGTGCTGGTTTCGCAGAGCCACAAAAATTCCGAGAGATGCAACCACAAGGGTTCCTACTTGTCCAAGTTGTGCGAAGATGTCGGCGAGCACTGTTGTCATCTACCCTCCGTCGAACGTCGATCTTCATTGAAAAAGATCGTTCTAGAGAAAAGAGCCCTGGCGCAGCTCACCGGTTGGATTCCACCAGTGCTAGCTGACTCACCGTGAGCATCGAGCCCAACCAACCGCACTCTGCGAAGCTCTTATCGTTGTGAAGGCGGTATTTCACATCTAGGCGCGGCACCAGGACGACACAACACTTATGCGAAAAACACAATGCATTTTCTTCTTGACAATCGTGGCAACATTTTCTGCGGTAGCTGCAGATGACACCGTGGCACGGCTTGGAAAGGCCCTGGCCGTTCTCAATGCGATGACGGAATCTGGGCACGGGATTCAGCCGCAACAGATCGCCGGCGCCGACTGCGTTGCTGTCATTCCTGGATTCGAAAAGGGCGCCGCGGTTGTCGGCGTTGGCTACGGGCGAGGGTTTATTTCCTGCCGGAACGGCAACAACTGGTCGGCGCCAGGCGCGGTCACATTAGAGAGCGGCAGCCTGGGTGTTCAGGTCGGCGGCGAGAAGATCGATATCGTCATCCTATCGTTGGACAAGGAACGGCGCTCGAAGATGCTTTCTGATAGGTTCACGATCGGGTCGGACGCTTCTGCTGCGTGGGGAAA
>DATNLB010000474.1:0-2034 GCA_035603095.1 Candidatus Acidiferrales bacterium | reverse complement strand
AAACCTGGGCAGGCCTGCGTCCCGACTCCCCCGATCACCTGCCGATCCTCGGCCCGACCGACATCGACGGCCTGCTGATTGCCACGGGACATTTCCGCAGCGGAATCGTGCTCGCACCCATCACCGCGCGGCTGGTTCGCGAATGGATTAACGAACAGCGTGTAAGCGTGGATTGGGACCGCTTCAGTCCGCTGCGATTTCAGTCCGCCGCGACTGACGCGGCGCGGCATGCGCCCGCCTGAACCTCTCTAAACTTGGAAAATAGAAAAAAAAGGAGAGGAGAAAGACCCCACCCTTGTAAAAAACAAACGCGCAAGGATGGGCCACCCAAAAGCGTTTTTCGGAATTAAGGCGCGGCCACCCGCCCGGCGGAGTAGTTGTGTATCATATCGACTCATGAAGCGAATCGGCTGGTTCGTGCTCCTGCTTTGCACTCTGCTGTGGTTCGCGAACATCGCCCACGCGCAGGAAAAGCCTCAGCAAGTTCCGGCGGCGGTGATTTCTGACCCGCCTCCAGACCCCGTGAATCCGGCCACGATGGCTTGGCCGGACATTCCTAGCCATGGGGCTAAGATGTATTCAGTCATTTACATTGCATCGGGCGCCGGCCCGCATCCGACGGTGCTGATGCTGCATGGTTTTCCCGGCAATGAAAAGAACCTTGACCTCGCTAACTCCATCCGGCGGGCGGGATGGAACGTGCTGGTCCCCTTCTATCGCGGAGCATGGGGCAGCGGCGGCACGTTCTCGTTCACGCATGCGCTTGAGGATGCGAAAGCCAGCATTGATTTTCTGTGCGATTCCACAAATGTGAAGAAGTTTCGCGTCGACTCGGCCCGTATTGTCCTACTCGGCCATAGCATGGGAGGTTTTGTTGCCGCATACGTGACCGCGCAGGAAGCAAACGTGTTCGCAGTTGCATTGATTTCACCGGGAAACCTTGGGCCTGGGTCCGCGCGTCAGCGCGCGAATGATCCGCAATTCTGGGAACGATGGAACGACAACGCTTCACGCCTGGTTGGGGCTACGGCGCGGCAATTAGTGCAGGAAGTTGATAGCGACCCGGCAAAGTGGAACTACATGAACTGCGTTCCGCACCTGAAAAATCGCCCAGTATTAGTGCTCGAGGCCGACGACCGCAACACATCGGACAATCAAGAGCTTGCAGACCGTCTCCGTAAAGCTGGCGACGCGCACGTCACCGAAGTTCAAATGCGCACCGATCATGCGTTTTCGGATCATCGGATCGGGATGCAGGCAGCGATCGTGAATTGGCTGGACGCTATCACTAAACCATAGAAGGAGGGGAGAACGGCCCCACTCGTTCACCCCGCGAATGCAGCGGGATGGGGCGGAGGTGTAAAAACCCACAAAGGGTAAGCCACCCAAAGGCGTTTTTCGGAATTACCCGCCCATCTGTCTGCTTTGAAGTGTCTTCTATGTGGAGTATACTGTGGAGTGGATTCCACATATGCGAATCGTTCAAATCGTTCTGGATAACAAGCTATTACACGCCGCCGACCAAGCCGCGAAGCGCACTCGGCGAAACCGGTCCGCTCTGGTGCGCGAGGCCCTGCGGGAATATCTCCGCCGGTTGGAACTGCGCGCCAGTGAAGTGCGCGACCGCCAGGGCTACTCGCGACAGTCTCCAGCCGACGCGGAAGCGCGGGGTTGGGAATCGGAGGCCACGTGGCCGGAAGAATAGCTCGAGGCGAAGTTCGGCTCTACCAGTTTGCCGCGCCCGACAAGAAACGGCCGGCCCTGGTGCTCACCCGCAACACCGCCCTCGCCTATTTATCCACGGTCACGGTGGCGCCTGTCACCTCTACCATTCGCGGCGTGCCCTCGGAAGTCGTTCTGAATGAGGAAGACGGGATGAAGTCCCCTTGCGCAGTAAACCTGCACAACGCGGTGACGGTATCGCAACAGCGGTTAGGGAGACGCGTGACCCAGCTTAGTTCGGCGCGAATGAATGAGGTGTGCGCGGCTCTGCGCTTCTCTCTGGGTTGCGATTCGATCTAAGTTGCGGGGAAG
>DATNLB010000504.1:0-3802 GCA_035603095.1 Candidatus Acidiferrales bacterium | reverse complement strand
CATCGCGAACGTTTACTATTTCCTTTTTGGCTTTGCCCTATTCGGATCGACGGTGTTGATTCCGCAGATGCTCCAGAGCCTTTATGGCTACACCGCCACCGATGCAGGACTCGTTCTTGGACCTGGTGCATTCGTCATCGTGGCCCTGGCTCCGCTGATCGTGAAAATCCTGCCAAAAGTCGGGATCAAGCCGCTCATTTTCACCGGATACATCATTTTTGCCGTCGCCATGTGGCGCTACGCCAGCATTGACCTGGGCACGGACTACAAGCATGTGGCGATCGCCCGTGCGATCCAGGGACTTGGGATCGCGCCACTTTTTGTGCCGGTGAGCCAGCTAGCCTATTCCTTCTTGCCAAAGAATAAAAACAACAAAGCATCGAGTCTTACCAATCTGTTCCGAAACCAGGGGGCAAGCGTTGGTATCGCGTTCGTTACAACCGTTCTTGCGCGGCGGACGCAGTATCACCAGTCGGTTCTGGTAACTCACGCCACTCCGTTCCAGCGGCGCTATCAAGAAACAGTCGCCACCTTGTCGCGATATTTTGTGACGCACGGTTTTACGACGCCGGACGCGGCTCTGCATGCAAAAGGGCAATTGGCCAGAATGATCCACCAGCAAGCGGCGTTCCTTGGCTTTCTCGATTGCTTCTGGCTGCTGGGCTGCGCCTGCCTGATCGGGGCGCCTTTGGTTTTCTTCACGCGCAATTTCAGGTCGGCTGGCCCAGGCGCCGCGCACTAAGGGCCGAACAGTAAGGCCCGAAAGGAGGTTGCAGAAATGATTTGGGTTGGTAGCTTCAAGTCTCTGCAGTCGGCGCTCCGCGAACCTCGTTTCTCTGGGGCTCCGCTCGTGGTCCACACCTGGCTGCGCAGCGAAATCGTCCTGATCTCACCGCTGGTGGACTGGCTCATGAGCTTGATTACGGCATCTCCCTGTGTTCGCGGAGAGGAGCAGTACGTTGAACTCGCGCTTCGCGAAGCCCTGAGTAACGCGATGCTCCACGGCAATCGCTTGGGCGCGCGCAAGCTGGTTCACGTCCGTTGCTGCTGCGAATCCGGCAAGGGAGTGTTCATCTCCGTCAGAGATCAGGGAAACGGATTCGACCCCAATAAGATTCCCGATCCTTTGGCGTTCGAAAACCTCCGGTCCGAACACGGGCGCGGCATCCACTTAATGAAATTGGCTATGGACGAAATTTCTTTTGAACGGGGAGGAACCGAGATCCATATGCGCAAAGCATTAGGGCGTAAACAAGAAATACCCGCCTGGCACCCTCACGACAGAGTTGCACGGCGGCTTGTTAGCCGGCCTTCGCCCGGGGTCCGGGTTGTCGAGTCGCGCCGGCGCTCATTGGTATGAGGCAAATCAAGCATATCCAAGCAACGGGATTCTAGACAGAGGTTGCCGTTGTCCAACATGACGGCCTCATTGCAACCGATCGGAAGCCCGGAGCTTTTTTAGTGCCATGGCAGCCGAGTGCGACTTGCCCCAGTGGCACATTGCGTCGAGCAACGGCCGCAGGGATTTTCCGAGAGGCGTAATCGCGTATGCCACACGCGGCGGCCTGTCGGGATACACCGTACGCTCGACGATTCCCGTGGACTGCAGATCGCGGAGTTGCTGCGCAAGCGTTCGCTGCGTGATCCCGCTAATACCACGCTTCAGTTCAGAGAACCGCTTCGTGCCTTGGAAAAGTTGCTCGAGAACAGCGGCTTTCCAGCGTCCCCCGACGATACGTGCGGTGGTTTCTACCGGACAGATCTCTGGAAGCTTAGCCATAATGGGCCTAGTTCCATATTGTATACCATGTATCGGCTAGGTGTGGCGTATCCCCATGTAACCATGCCTGCCTCTCCTTCATCTATTTTAGCCACGATGATATCAAGACTGGACTTGTAAGCGGCGCATTAGGCTTTGATCGCCAAGCGTCAACATTCGGAACGAGAAACGCCGGAATAACTTGGGAGAAACAGATGCAACTGGAAACAACGAATCCATCGAAGAGCAAGGACCACAGCACCGTGTCACCGCGGCTGATGTTGGTCATCGGCCTGGCTACGCTTGCCGCCCTAGATGCCGGGTGTTCCAGTTCGGCTCAACCGAAGGCTCCAGCGCCGGTGGAAGTCAGCGTAGCGGAAGTTATCTGCAAACAAATCGGAGACAATGATGAATTCACCGGCCGCCTCGAAGCCGTCCATGCCGTTGAAGTGCGTCCACGCGTTTCCGGCTACCTGCAGAGTGTGCACTTCAAAGAAGGCGAGATTGTTCGCGAAGGCGAGCTGTTGTTTCAGATCGATGCGCGGCCCTTCCAAGCGGAAGTGGACCGTCTCAAGGGCGAACTCTCGCAAGCAAAAGCGCAGCGTGCCCGCGCGGAAAGCGATTTTGAGCGCGCCGAACGCCTTCATAACAACGATGGAATGTCAGCCGAGGAGTACGACCGGCGCGCGGCAGTTCGCAACGAAGCCCAAGCTCGCATTGCCTCCACAGAGGGGGCGCTTCGTGGCGCGGAACTGAACCTTGAGTTCACGCGGGTCACAGCTCCGATTACCGGGCGAGTGGGGCGCGCCGAAATAACCGAAGGCAATCTGGTCGAGGGCGGCGCCGGACAGATCAAGCCTCTGACTACTTTAGTTTCGCTCGATCCGATCTACGTCTACTTCGATGTCGATGAGCAGACGTACCTCAAGTATGCCCATGTCACGCAAATCCGAAGGACACGCTCGGGCGAACTGGCCGGCGCTGCACTGTTAGGCTTGGCGGACGAAGACGGATTTCCTCATGTTGGCCGGCTGAGCTTTGTGGACAATCAGGTCAGTTCCTCGACAGGAACGATTCGCTTGCGGGCCACTTTTGCGAATAAGAACCTGGCTTTAACTCCCGGGCTCTTTGCAAGGATTCGTTTGCAGGGAGGCGGAGTGCAGAGCGGCTGCCTGGCGAAAGACGAGGCCATCATCACGGATTTGAATCAAAAATACGTGTTTGTGCTCGGCAAAAACAACGCGCTCGAGTATCGCACCGTGAAACTCGGCCCGATTACGGAGGGGTTGCGCGTGGTGCGTGACGGCTTGCACGAAGGTGACACCATCGTCGTCAGCGGCCTGCAGCGCGTGCGTCCCGGAACCACCGTCACACCCAGGAAAGTTTCCATGGCCGGCAAAGCCAACCCATCGGGCGATGCATCCCCACAATCGGTACTCGTGGGAGAGGCAGTGAAGTCACGTGAGTCGAAAGTGCGGGAATAGTCTCGGATCCTTATGAATATCTCTAATTTCTTTATTAAGCGGCCGATTTTCGCGGCGGTCACCTCCATCATTATCTTTGTGATCGGGGCGATCGCCTATTTTCGGCTTCCGTTGAGCGAATATCCGAATGTTGTGCCGCCGACTGTCGTCGTACGCACTTCGTACCCGGGCGCGAATCCCACGGTCATTGCGGACACGGTGGCCTCGCCGCTCGAACAGCAGATCAATGGCGTCGAAGGCATGCTCTATATGTTTTCGCAGGCCACTGCCGACGGCGTCATGACTCTGACGATCACCTTCGGCCTCGGTACGGACCTCGACAAAGCGCAAGTGCAGGTGCAGAACCGGGTATCGCAGGCGCTGCCGCGATTACCGCAGGAAGTCCAGCTCCTCGGCGTAACCACGGAAAAAACCTCGCCGGATTTGCTCATGGTCGTGCATCTGGTGTCTCCGGACAACCGTTACGACATGTTGTATCTGGCGAACCTTGCCTATCTCCAAGTGAAGGACGAGTTGGGCCGCCTCCCTGGCGTCGGCAACGTACAGGTCTTCGGCGCGG
>DATNLB010000466.1:0-2998 GCA_035603095.1 Candidatus Acidiferrales bacterium | reverse complement strand
CCGAGAATATTGCAGATCGATCGACTGCACGCGGCCGGCATTTGCCTGCCACTGGGAAAAATTATCGACCAGCATTTTGTATTTGCCGGTGAATTCACTCGAACCGAAGTGAATCGTCACGGCCTGCGCATCGTTGGCGCTGGCCAGCCCGGTCATCACCACCCGCAGATCTTTGGGGTTAGAGAGGTCGACCTCACTGACGCGATCCGACGAGCCGCCGCGCACGAAATCGATATCCTTAATGAATTCCTCGTACGTCTGCATGCGCTTTTCCCGCTGGTCTCGGGGCAAATCTTCCGAAACGCCGCTGACAATCGGAAAATGCAGATCTTCGCCGCGCGGGCGGTCGAGGATGACGCCGTGCGCGTCAATCAGCGCCAGTTCGGCGCCGTTCCGGGCAAAGGCGACGGGAGTGCGCTCGGTCAACTCGACGCGAAGGCGATTCGGCAGGATGCGCTGCACGCTCGCGGACTCGACCCAGGGAATCTGTTCCAGTTGGCTCCGGCGGGTGTCCAGAGGGACACGCAAGACGCTGCCGTTGCGGTCGTGGATAAACTGCTGGAGCACCGCTTCGCGGCTGACGATGCGACTGCCTCGCAATTCGATCTGATCCGGTTTCAGCAGCATGCCGGGCGAATAAAGAAGAAACTGCACTCCGTAGGCCGCTGCGGTCACACCGGCAACGCCGGCAAAACTCAAAACCAGCACCCGCCGATAGAACGGCCAGCCGCGCCCGCTGAATTTCTTGCGGCGGATTTCAACCGGCTTCTGGCGGCGCAGGTAGCGCGGCTCATCGTCGGCCATCATCTCCGGCCGGTAGGAATCGGCTTCTGCCGCCGCAGACGCGTTCCGCTGTATGGCCTTCACGCGTTCCAAACGACCACCTCGTTCTCAAGACTTACGCCGTAAGTTTTCTGCACGCGTTCGCGCACGTCGGCGATCAGCGTTAGCATGTCTTTGGCTGAGGCTTGGCCTGCGTTCACAAAGAAATTGGCATGACGGTCGCTGACGCGGGCATCGCCCACGGACAGGCCTTTGAGGCCTAATTCATCAATCATGCGACCCGCGGAGGCACCTGGAGGATTTTTGAAGATGCAGCCGGCGCTTTTCTGGCCGAGCGGCTGGCTGGAGCGCCGTTTTTCGTTGCAGATACGAATCCCTTGTAGAATTTCCTTGTACGGTTTGGAGGGTAGTTCCAGTATCACCGCGAGCATCATATCATCCGGCGCGAAAGAAGTGTGCCGGTATTCGAAAGAGATTTGATTACCCCGTAATACTTCAATCTTGCGGCTGGCCGCCCGAAAGAGCTTCACTTCGCGGACGTAGCTGCCGATTTGCATGCCATAGGCTCCGGCATTCATGCGCAGCGCACCGCCGACGGTGCCGGGAACACCGATGAGACCTTCCATCCCGCCGAGATCGTTCTTGGCACAGAAGGTGATCATGCGGCCAAGGTCAGCCGCGGCGTCGACGTGCGCGAAGTTGCCATCGAGCACGACATCAGGTTCCGGACGGACGAGTTGCAGCACCACCCAGGGCAACTCCCCATCACCGACGAGCAGGTTCGAACCGCCACCGAGGAACTTATGCGGGATGTGGTTCGCATCGAGAAGTTTCAGGAGATCGGGAAGGCCTTCGTGATTTTTGATGCGGAGAAGGTCCGTCGTCCCGCCGATGCCCAGCGAAGTAAGATCGGCAAGCACTTTCCCCGGCCGCAGATCGACGTGCATTTCCGCGAATTTGGCAACGATCTTGGGATCACGAATGCGCATGATGCGTCGGATTCTCCGTTCCCAGCAAAAGCATGAATTCATTGCTCGCCCGGCTGATGTTGCCAGCGCCAATGGTCAGGACGGCGTCCCCGGGACGCGCTTGTTTCAGCAAGTACTCGATGCCTTCCTGCATCGAGCGAAAATAGTGGACGTTCTTGTGTCCGGCTTCGCCAATGGCGCTCGCAAGCGTTTCACTCGTCACGCCTGGGATGGGCGCTTCACTGGCTGCGTAGATATCGAGCAGCACGAGAATATCCGCCTGATTGAACGCGCGGCAGAATTCATCCCAAAGGTGCTGGGTGCGGGTGTAGCGATGCGGCTGAAAGAGGACGAGCAGGCGATTGAACTTGCAGCTTCGGGCCGCCTCGAGCGTGGCGCGGATCTCGACCGGGTGATGACCGTAGTCATCGATCACCGTGATGTCGTTAACTACGCCCTTGATGTCAAAACGCCGGCCCACACCGGCAAATTTGACGAGCCCTTCGCGGATCAGGTCAGCAGGAACGCTTAAGTACAGCGCGACAGCCGCGGCGGCCGCGGCGTTACGGACATTGTGCATGCCCGGCGGATGCGTCAGGCGGAACCAACCGAGATCTTCGCCTCTGTAGGTCAGCCGGAATTCGCTGGCCAAACCTTCCAGCTTCACATCACCGATCACCAGATCGGCTTGACTCGACGTTCCATAGGTGATGATGGGACGCTTCACGCTGGGAATGATCGCCTGCACGTTGGGCTCATCGATGCAGAGGATTGCCGCACCGTAAAATGGCACGCGATTCACAAACTGGATGAAGGCGCCCTGAATATCTTCGAGCGAGGTGTATTGATCGAGGTGTTCGCGATCAATCGTAGTCACCACCGCGACTACCGGCGCAAGCATGAGGAAGCTGCGGTCGCTCTCATCGGCTTCCACCACAAAATATTCGCCTTTGCCGAGCCGCGCGGTCGTGCCCATCTGGTTGACTTTCCCGCCGATCACAAACGTGGGGTCCAGATGCGCCGCCGCCAGCACCGAAGCGACGATCGAGGTCGTAGTCGTTTTGCCGTGCGCGCCGGCCACGGCGATTCCGTATTTCAACCGCATCAGCTCCGCAAGCATCTCCGCGCGTGGAATCACCGGAATTTTCATTTTGTGCGCTTCGATGACTTCGGGGTTATCCGCCTTCACGGCGGAGGAAGTCACGACAACGTGCGCCCCGTCGGCATTGGAAGCCTTATGACCCTCG
>DATNLB010000286.1:0-13056 GCA_035603095.1 Candidatus Acidiferrales bacterium | reverse complement strand
ACCAGCGGGACCGGGATTCGTGGCCGAGACGATTGGGGATGGGCCACAGGACGGAACAATCACGGATTCATCCGGAAACGCTGTGCCAGACGCGGGTGCAGTGAACAGCATCAGCAGTTTGACACACGTTGCCTGGCTTAGCCCTAAGCAACTTCTCGGGGGCTGGTACGGAGTGGAAGTTGTCCTCTCAGCAGCGCATGTGAATGCCGGAGCCCAGGGAGAGGCGGGAGGATTGGGCACAACGACGGTATCGCCGTTCATTCTGCAGTGGCCCGAATATCGAGTTTTAGGCATGGCAATCGACCAGCGCGTGGTGGCGGATTTCGACCTACCGACAGGGGAATATTCGCGCACGTCTAACGTCAATATCGGGGCCAAGACCTTCACCGTTCATCCGTATTACTCGATCACCGCATTTCCGGTAAAGCGGCTTGAAACGAGTTGGCGGGTTCACTATCTCTGGAACTCGACAAACAATAATCCTCCAATAAGTACAGGCGCCCAATCCACTCAGGCCGGTCAGGCCATTCATTTCAACGCAACCCTTGCGTACAACCTTTGGAAAGGCCTATGGATCGGCCCTAACGCCTACTACCTCAAGCAGATTTCCGACGGAAAGATTGACGGTGTGGCGCTTCACAACTCGCCTGAACAGGTGGGAGCGATAGGGCCCGGAATAGTTTGGAACAGCAGAAGTTGGTTCTTTTATGCCAACACGTATCAGGAGTTTGGGGCGGAAAATCGCGCTACGGGTCATAAATTGGTGCTGCGAATCGAAAAGACCGTTACGTGGCCGAAATAGATGAACTCACGGCGTTACCTCGAGACTCTCCATCAGGGAGGGAGAAGGAGAACGGTCCGGGCCGAGTCCATATTTTGACAGCGAGTTCTCATCTCGACACATCAACCGCTGCAATAGATCGACGTATGCCACTAATCGAATGAGAACAGGCCTCGTCGACGAATTCGCAGGCGATTTGACCGTTGACGTCCTTTGGAAGAGGACATGCACTGACTTGGCAGGAGGCTAAATATGCCCACTACAACAAAAGACAGGACAGAAGCAGCCTTGATCTCGGGGGTGACGATCCCCGACACTAAGCTTGCTGAAGAGGCGACGGAGTTGGTGCGCGACACCGAGCCTTCATTGCTGTTCAACCACTCGACTCGCGTGTATTACTTCGGATCGCTTGCGGGAAAAAGGCGCGGACTGAAGTTCGATCCCGAGCTGCTTTACATTGCTGCGATGTTCCACGACATGGGATTGACTCCGCGGCATAGCAGTAAGTCGGACCGGTTCGAAGTGGATGGTGCGAACAGTGCGCGAGCTTTCCTGCGCCAGCGCAATATATCTCCACAGGACGTCGATACTGTTTGGACAGCGATCGCACTGCACACTACGCCGGGAATTCCGCAGTACATGCATCCGGTGGTTGCGCTGTTGACCAACGGTGTCGAGATGGATGTGCTGGGAATCGCCTACTCGGAATTTTCCGATGCTGACCGTGAAGCGATCGTCGCCGCGTATCCCCGCACCGAGCAATTTAAAGAAGACATCATCCAAGCCTTTTACGACGGCATCAAGGGAAAGCCTGAGACGACTTTCGGCAATGTGAAGGCAGATGTTCTGGCAGACAAGGATCCAAGGTTTCACCGTATGAACTTCTGCAGTGTCATCCGCGGTTCGCAGTGGAAGGGCTAGGGAGACAGTTCAATGCCTTTGCTCAGAATCGATGTTATCGAGGGCCGCAGCGCAGCAGAGTTGAAAGAATTGCTCGATGCAATCCACTGCGCGATGCTTGCCGCTTTCAAAGTACCTGAACACGACCGCTATCAGATTGTGAATGAACACCCTGCGGCAGAAATGAGAATTGAAGACACGGGGCTGGGCATACCGCGCACCGAACGGATCGTCATGGTGCAAGTCACGACACGGCCGCGAAGCCGGCTTGAAAAGCAGAACTTCTACGAGTTGCTGTGCCAGGAACTACTTCGGCGCTGTGGGGTGAAGGCGTCGGACGTCGTTATTTCGATTACGCAGAATGTTGATGAAGACTGGTCTTTCGGCTACGGCCGAGCCCAGTTCGTTACCGGAGAACTTTGACCCTGAATACGGCCTGCCCCGACGATTACCCGTGACCACACGGTTGCAGTGCCGAACTGTGCTTGCGCGGAAAGACCATCAAGAGCTCTCGGGAGTGACTGCCGGATTCGGTGTGCTGTCGCAATCAAAGGCTTGGCTCTCCAGTGGCGGTTCGGGACCGCAACGAAGCTTGTCTTTAATACGAGACCCCAATGACATTAGACAGGCAAGAACCTCAACCGCGAACGTGAACTAGATATTTGCATTCTCATTTCACAGGAAAGGATGAAGCAGATGGAATACACAATAATCTCCGGCACGGAAATGAAGGCCTCGCGAATTGCCCAAGGTACGTGGGCTATCGGTGGTTGGATGTGGGGAGGCACGGACGAGAGAGAATCGATTCGAACGATTCACGCCGCCCTTGACACAGGGATCAATCTGATCGACACGGCGCCAGTCTACGGTTTCGGGGTTTCCGAAGAAATCGTCGGAAAGGCAATTGAGGAGAGAGGACATCGGGAAAAGGTTTTCATCGCGACCAAAGTTGGACTCGAGTGGCACAACGGCTCGGTCTCGCGAAACTCCTCGCCCGATCGCATCCGGAAGGAGGTCCAGGATTCGCTCCGCCGACTTCGCACGGACTACATCGACATCTATCAAGTTCATTGGCCAGACTTGGCCGTCCCGATCGAAGAAACCGCCCGGACCATGCAAGCCCTCCTCGACGAGGGCCTGATCCGCGCGATCGGCGTGAGCAATTATTCGGTTGAACAGATGAAACAGTTCGCATCCGTCGCCGAGTTGCACACCGTCCAACCTCCTTACAACCTCTTTGAGCGCCAAATTGATCGCGACGTGCTACCTTATGTGCGCGAACAGAATCTGAGTGCCTTCGCCTACGGGCCTCTCTGCCGGGGGCTCTTGACCGGGACAATGCGGCCGGACACGAAGTTCACCGGCGACGACCTCCGCCAGTCCGATCCGAAATTCCAGCCGCCGCGCTTCGCGCAATATCTGAATGCGGTTCAGCAACTGGAGGATCTGGCGCAAAAAAGATACGGGAAACACGTGATGGATCTTGCCGTGCGCTGGGTCTTAGATACACCGGGAATCACTGCGGCGCTCTGGGGCGCGCGCCATCCTGTAGAACTGGAAGCGGTAGCGGGCGTCCTCGACTGGAAACTCGACGCGGATACGCGCACCGCGATCGATCAGATTCTGCGGAAGTCAATTCCATATCCGATCGGTCCTCAATTCATGGCGCCGCCGGAAAGAAAAACCGTCGCGGCCTGAGATACATGAAAGCTGCTGATGCTTTTCTTGTTTTCTCAGATCTGAGACGGTTTTCAGGAAAGGAGATGTCATGCGATGGAAACAGATCGAGGATGAGCCGAAAACTTTTGTCCTAATCTTTGCGACCGGCGACGAGATCGCAGGCGGGCTGCGACAGTTCGCGAAGAGCCAGGGTTTGCGGGGTAGTAGCTTCAAAGCCATCGGCGCTCTTTCTTCCGCGAGGCTGGGTTGGCTCAACTGGGAGACGAAAAAGTATGATCCCGCCTGCGTTCTCGACGAGCAAGTGGAACTGCTTTCGCTGATTGGCGACATCGCTCTCAAGGATGGAGAGCCGCAGGTGCATGCGCACGCAGTAGTGGGACGCTCTGACGGGACCGCTCACGGTGGACACCTTCTGGAGGCTCGCGTGCGTCCGACATGTGAATTGATGTTGACTGAGAGCCCGACTCATCTTCAGAAGAAATTCGATCCTAAATCAGGAATAGCATTGATCCAAATTTGATGGATGGATGGTACGTGGCACTTTGTTCCAGCGCTGCAAATATGAATGGATGGGGTGAACAACTATGGCTGAAGTACAGGTGATTGCGAGATTCGTGGCGCGTGAAGGAAAGGAAAACCAACTCAGAGCGCTGCTGCAGAGTATGTTAGCTCCTACGCGTGCCGAGTCGGGCTGTGAATTGTATGAACTCTACGAGTCAGACTCGTGGGGCCGTTTCTTTTTCTGCGAAACATGGGCAAGTCACGCTGCGCTCGATCAACATATGGTAACGCCCCACTTTAAACGCTTGGAACAAACTGGCAGGGAACTCGTAAGAGAACCCTTCGAGGTCAATATCGTAAAAGGGATTCAGACCGGCGCCGCCGCGGCGTGACATTCGCGGGCGTGCTGGGCGCATTTTTCATACGAGTTCAGTCGTAGACTGATTTCACATTTCATGCAGGCAGATCGACAGGAGGCGTAGAGATGAATGCGACTCGACGGGACTTTCTTAAAGTCAGCGCGGGTGCCGTGGCCGCCACATCCGCCGTCTCGGCAAACTCGAACGAAGGCTTCTCCTCTATAGCATCAGGGAGATCAGCGGCAGCGCCGGCGGAAGGCGAGGGCAACATGATCTATCGGAGATTTGGACGCACGGATGTGCACATTTCCGCTGTCGGGGTGGGTGGTCATCATCTCGGAGATGTGAAGACCTTGGACGAGGCGGTGCAACTCGTCCATGAGGCAGTAGACGCCGGCATTACTTTTTTCGACAACGCCTGGGAGTATTACAACGGCAAGACTGAGACCATCCTGGGCAGAGCGCTCCGGGACGGGCGCCGCGAAAAGGTGTTTCTGATGACAAAGGTCTGCACCCATGGGCGAAGCGGCAAATTAGCCATGCAGATGCTCGAGGACTCGCTGCGGCGGTATCAAACCGATCATCTGGACCTCTGGCAGATCCACGGCATCGTTTACGACAACGACCCGGAGTTGGCGTACGCCAAAGGTGGCGTCCTGGAAGCATTCGATCGAGCCAAGAAAGAAGGGAAGGTCAGATTCGTCGGCTTCACCGGTCACAAGGATCCTGCATTTCACCTGAAGATGCTCGAACTTGGTTATCCCTTCGACTCAGTGCAAATGCCGCTGAATCCCTTCGACGCCAGCTTCCACAGTTTTGAGAAGCAGGTCTTGCCCGAGGTCAATCGGCGAGGCATGGCGGCACTGGGCATGAAGAGCATGGGCGGTACCGCGTGGGGCATAAAAGCTGGCGTGGTTCAGGCCGAGGAAATGTTGCGTTACGCGATGAGCCTCCCGGTCACCACCACAATTTGCGGCATGGACTCGCTGGATGTGCTGCACCAGAACTTGCGCGTCGCGCGCGGCTTTCAGCCGATGACTGAGAGCGAGATGGAGGCCTTGCGCGCTCGTTGCGCTCCGACAGCGGCCGACGGCCGCTTTGAGCCATACAAGGTATCGCTACGGTATGACAACCCGATGACCCGGATGCCTCACGGATTTCCCTTCGATCACACCCAGAGAGAGGTTACGGAGATGTTGGAAAAGGCGGACGGCCCCTGGTTGGTCCCAGAGACAACACCTGAGACGTCGAGGAGATGAATCATGACAGATCAGCGTCTACAAAACGAGCAATCCCAAGCGACTCCGGAGGTCGAGCGGCGCAACTTCATACAAGCAGGCCTGGCGTCCGCCGCCGCTGTGCTTGGGACTTCAGTCCTGCCCAGCCCAATCGTGTCGGCTTCAGTACCGCCGCAAATGATGAACGGCGGCGCTGACCAGATTCCTCGCAGGCCGCTCGGAAAAACGGGGGAAAAAGTCTCGATCATCGGCGTTGGCGGATATCATCTCGGGACGGTGCAATCGAGCGATCTGGCTATACGCCTGGTTCAGGAGGCTGTAGATGCGGGAGTCACTTTTTTCGACAACGCATGGGAGTACAACGACCACCGCAGCGAAGAATGGATGGGGCTTGGTTTACAGGGAAGGCGCGATAAAGTTTTCTTGATGAGCAAGGTTTGCACCCACGGCCGAGATAAGAAGATCGCCATGGAACAATTGGAGGAGTCCCTGAAGCGGTTGGGGACCGACCATTTGGACTTATGGCAGATTCACGAGGTCATCTACGAGAACGACCCGGACCTGCATTTCGCAAAGGGTGGTGTGGTCGAAGCGCTGGATGAAGCGAAAAAGCAGGGCAAGGTACGTTTTGTTGGTTTCACCGGACATAAGAGTCCGGCAATACATCTCAAAATGCTGGCACACGATTATCCATTCGACACCGTCCAAATGCCGCTCAACTGTTTTGATGCAACCTATCGTAGCTTCGAGCAGCAGGTGCTCCCTGAACTTCAGCGGCGGGGGATTGCAGCGCTTGGCATGAAGAGCCTCGGGGGCGACGGCCAGCCGGTCCAGTACGGCGTCGTGAAGGCGGAAGAAGCGCTTCGTTATGCAATGAGCCTGCCCGTCGCAACCACTATTTGCGGCGTCGACTCACTGGACGTGCTGCACCAGAACGTGGGAATTGCACGCGGCTTCAAACCGATGCCGCCGCAAGAGATGCAAGCGCTCCGTGAGCGATGCAGACCTTCTTCGGGTGATGGCCATCTCGAGCTGTTCAAAACAACAAAAAAATACGACGGAAGCGTTGGGCGAGAGCAGCATGGTTATCCTACTAGCGCTGAACTTCCCATATGAGAATTAGAAATGCCCCCCTGATGTTCTGCCGCGCCGGGCAGGACGTTTCCGGCTTCGACCTTTGTCTCATATAGGTGCGGATGGCGTAGGCGACGAGCGGGTATACGTGATCGAGCAGACGCTGTGCGATTCGGTTTCCCATGTTGCCCAGTCCAATGAGTCGGAGTTTTACCTGATCTGCCCTAAGAGTTTTTCATATTGCATTGGAAGCGTCGGCCGCGCCTGAACAGGAGCAAGTCCGTTGCCATCCCGCGAGAGCGCGCCTTCAACCGAACGCTCGTCTTGGCTAGACCATAATGTCCGCTTTCAACCCCGGTACCGACGGCTTGTTGAGGGGGACACTCGGCAAGAAGGGCGCGGTTGAAATCCGAAACCGTCGATATGCGGACAGTGCGTCGGCCCGGAGGACATCCGATCCGAGTTTCCTAAGGCCATCCCCGCCACCTAGCCAATTCATGCCTCTGAGAATCTGGAGCTTCCGTACCCGCGGTGGATTGGAAAGCGGCGTGCATCAACCGACAAGGTTGAGGCGTATTGGCTGATTTCCTGCACTTTATTAGGAGGAGGAGACGATGACAAGAATTGTTTGTGTTGTGGTATTGATCGGGATCACAACCATGATCGGGTATTCGCAGGAGACGGCAAGCGAATACGTCTCGCCGTCGGAAGCTGTTCCGAGAGGTAAAGCTCCAAAGATGCAGGTTCAATTGCTCAACCCGGGAGATCCTATGAAGCAATATGCGGTCATCTTTTACCAGGGAGACGAGGCCTTTTCCGGACTGCTAGAGTTTGCGGAGAAATATCAAGTTACGAGCGCTCATTTCACCGCTATTGGAGCACTGAATGGAGCTACGTTGGGATGGTTCGATCCCCAGCGCAAGATGTACAAGAAGATTCCCATCAACGGCCAGCACGAAGTGATTGGGATGAGCGGCGATATCGCGCTCTATCAAGGAAAGCCCGTGGTCCATACGCACATGGTAGTGGGAAACTCCGATGGAACAACACGCGGTGGCCATGTTCTTGATGCGTATGCATCCCCGACGCTGGAAGTGATGGTTACGGTCGATCCAATCACGATGCAAAAGCGGTTTGATCCGGCAACTGATCTGACGTTGATCGATCCAGCTTTGAAGTAGCAGCAGATCGTGCCCGCGACTGGAACGGCAAATTATAAGTGAACGAGGTTGAACACCATGACCGAAGTACGTGTGATTGCAAGATCCGTGGCAGGTAAAGGAACCTTCGCCGCGTTTCGCACTCCTTCACCGTTTCCTTCATCGCGCAAAAAGTACATCGTGGGCAGCCGCGCCGATCTTCGTGTACCCATTCGTGAGATCTTGCTTTCCCCGACGCATCATACGGATTGGGTAGAACAGAATCCCCCGCTGCCCGTCTACGACTGCTCCGGGCCATATACGGATCCTGATGCCGAGATCGACCTTACCCGCGGGCTGCCCATGCTGCGCCGTACATGGGTTGAAGAGCGCAAAGATACCGAGCGACTCACCCAGCTCAGTTCCGAGTATGGCCGTCAGCGTCAGAATGACCTGTTAACTCATGAGCTGCGTTTTCCTGAGATGTCTCCGCCGCTCCGCGCCCGAAATGGTCAAAACGTTAGCCAGTTGCACTACGCGCGCAACGGTGTCATAACGCCAGAGATGGAGTTCATCGCCTTGCGCGAGTCAATGCAGCTGGAGGGACTCGCGGCCGATCCAGCCTATGCATTGCTCCTGCGCCAGCACTGCGGAGACGCGCTCGGCGCGCAATTTCCCAGAGAGATTACGCCCGAGTTCGTGCGCGCGGAGGTGGCTGCGGGCCGCGCCATCATTCCAGCAAATATCAACCATCCCGAACTGGAACCGATGATTATCGGTCGCAATTTCAAGGTCAAGATCAACGGCAACATCGGGAACTCAGCCGTTACCTCTTCGCTTGCGGAGGAGGTAGAGAAGATGGTTTGGGCTATTCACTGGGGCGCGGACACCATCATGGACCTCTCCACGGGCAAACACATTCATGAGACGCGCGAGTGGATCCTACGCAACGCTCCTGTACCCATCGGCACGGTTCCCATCTACCAGGCGCTGGAGAGAGTGGGTGGCCGCGCCGAAGAGCTAAGCTGGGATTTGATGCGCGATACGCTCATCGAGCAGGCAGAGCAGGGAGTGGATTACTTCACAGTGCACGCAGGTGTCCGTCTGCCGTGGATTCCACTCACCGCCCGTCGGCTCACCGGCATCGTTTCGCGCGGCGGATCCATCATGGCCAAGTGGTGTCTCGCACACCACGAGGAAAGCTTCCTCTACACGCATTTCGACGAGATCTGCGAGATTATGAAGGCATACGACGTCTCCTTTAGTCTCGGCGATGGCCTTCGCCCAGGATCAATCTACGATGCCAACGACGAAGCGCAGTTTGCCGAACTGCGCACCCTCGGCGAACTGACAGAACGGGCCTGGAAACACGATGTACAGGTGATGATCGAGGGTCCCGGCCACGTGCCCATGCAACGCATCCGCGAAAATATGGATGAGGAGCTGCGGCATTGCTTGGAAGCACCGTTTTACACTTTGGGACCGCTGGTCACTGACATCGCTCCTGGCTATGACCACATCACGAGCGCCATTGGAGCGGCACAGATCGGCTGGTATGGCACGGCAATGCTCTGCTACGTGACCCCCAAGGAGCATCTCGGTCTCCCCGACAAGAACGACGTTCGCGAAGGCATCATCAGTTACAAAATCGCCGCACATGCCGCTGATCTCGCCAAGGGATGGCCTGGCGCGCAACTTCGCGACAACGCCCTATCGAAGGCGCGGTTCGAATTTCGCTGGGAGGACCAGTTCAACCTGAGCCTCGATCCAGACCGCGCTCGTGAGTATCACGACGCGACCTTGCCGCATGAAGGAGCGAAGACCGCGCACTTCTGCTCTATGTGCGGACCAAAATTCTGCTCGATGAAGATCACGGAGGAGATTCGTGCCAAATACGGATCAGACGAGCAAAAGGGCATGGCGGAAAAGGCCCGCGAATTTGTCGCTACTGGCGGTGAGGTTTATCGATGACGCAGTCGGACATTGCAGTCGTTGGCGGTGGGTTGCTGGGGCGGCTTCTGGCGTGGCGCGCGTCTATCTCTGGACTGCGTGTGTCTCTGTACGACGCTGCCAGTCCTGCCGGAGAAAATTCTGCCGCCTGGGTAGCAGCCGGGATGATTACTCCTTCGGCAGAGGCCGTTGATGCCGACCCGGAAATCGTAGCGATGGGACGCCGCAGCCTTAGCCTGTGGCCGCAGTGGCTTGCCGAATTGCCAGAGCCGGTCTTCTATCGTAACGACGGAACGCTCCTGCTCTGGCATCGAGAGGATGCAGGCGAGGCAAGCCGCTTCGAGAGACTGCTCGCTGCGCGCGACGCACAGGCTCATCTGCTTCGTATCGATGCAGCACGGCCCAATGAGCTGGAACCGGCACTCGATTCAAGGTTTCAGCAAGCTTTGTATCTTCCCGGCGAGGCGCAGATTGACAATCGAGCCTTGCTGAAGACTCTCGCCATCGCGCTCGAAGAAGCGGGCGTCCAGTGTCACTGGCAAACGTTTATAGCGGGGGATGCGCTGCCCGCCGCGGGCATCGTCGTAGACTGCCGCGGAATGGGCGCGCGCCGAGATTGGCAGCAACTACGCGGGGTGCGCGGCGAAATTGTGCGTCTCGATGCGCCGGAGGTGGAATTGCGTCACATGCTGCGCCTGCTACACCCGCGCTTTCCCGTCTATGTGGTACCTCGCGCTGAGGGCAAGTTGGTTGTCGGCGCCACCAGTATCGAGAGTGACGATCGCTCTCCAATGTCAGTGCGCGGCGCATTGGAGTTGCTGACGTCTGCATATTCCATGCTGCCGGCGCTGGCCGAGGCGCGCATCCTGGAGTTCGCCACGCAGGTGCGACCAACCCTTCCCGACAATCGGCCCGCGTTTGTCTATCGTTTTGGACGACACGTATTGAGAATCAACGGACTGTATCGTCACGGTTTTCTTCTGTCGCCCGCAATCGTCGAGGAGGCATTGCCCTTGCTGTCCGGGCAATGGGAAGAATCGTACACCGGGCGATGGCCCTGCCTGCGTATGTGTGTCCACGAGCCCGAGGAGGAACAAACATGTCCGTCCTTGTGAACGGCCGAATGGAAACTCTACCCGAGCCACCAACTTTAGCCGCATTGCTGATGGCCCTCGCTCCGCCAACTCCATTCGCCGTTGCCTGCAATGGCGAATTCGTTCCGAGCGTAAGCTATGCCGCGTGCCAAATCCAACCAGGCGACTGTATCGACATCTTGCATCCTGCAGCAGGAGGTTAGCGTGAATAATAAAGGAGAAGACAGCCTGACTTTGTATGGACGGAGCTTCGCGAGTCGCCTATTACTGGGCACAGCGCGCTACGAGTCTCCGCTGCAATTGGCGGATGCTATCCGGGCAGCCGACCCAGCGCTACTTGCCGTATCTATTCGGCGTCAGCTTACCGGCGCACGTCCGGGTTCGCAGGATTCAGGTCAGTCTTTTTGGAATCTGCTGCGCGACACGGGTCGCAACATCCTGCCCAACACGGCAGGCTGCCACACCGTGCGTGAGGCCGTGAATACTGCCTGTATGGCTCGCGAGTTGTTCGCCACCAACCTAATCAAACTCGAAGTCATCGGCGATGAGGCCAGCCTTCAACCCGACCCTTTCGGCCTTGTAGAGGCCACGACTGAACTGGTGAGACTCGGCTTCCAGGTGTTGCCCTATTGCACTGAAGATTGGGTTCTGTGCCGGCGTCTGCTGGATGCCGGCTGCGAGGTGTTGATGCCCTGGGCCGCACCCATCGGTACCGGCCAGGGACCGCGCAACCCCGCCGCGCTGCGCGAAATTACGTCAACGTGCGCCGCACGTTCCTCTGATCGTCGATGCGGGTATCGGCCTGCCTTCCCACGCCTGCCAGGTCATGGAGTGGGGCTTTGACGGCGTGCTGTTGAATACCGCGATTTCACGTGCTATCGATCCGGTACTCATGGCGGGTGCATTCTCCGCCAGCATCCGGGCGGGCCGCGCCGCGTATCTTGCCGGCCCAATGGAAGTACAAACATCGGCCGTGCCGAGCACGCCGGAGATAGGCCGGCCTTTCACGGGTGATTCATGGGGATCAGCACGTTTTACATCGACACCCCAGGCACACTCGGGATCATCGGGATTGAGTAATGTTGGCACAATGAGATGAAATCTGGCGCGCAGATGAAAAGGAGAAGACAATGAGCGCATCGAGCTGAGCCCATCCCTGGTGCGACGCCACGCGTTCATGCCGATGATCGCCTTGCAACGGCAAGAGTACACACGAAATCACGAGCCCCTACGGCAGCACTGGCAATTCTCGCGAGTCCGCGGAAGTCATTTGCGGCGATCGAACCCGTCCAAACCCTTCCTACCTAAGGCCGATCATGTAAAACGATTGAATGCCTAGACCAAGCGTGAGCACGCTTGCTCCGACCACTGTCGCGACAACACAGGGACCGCGCCTTCTCTCCAACCGGGCGCTCCTGAGTAATACAGCCCAATCGCGACAACTCGTTTTCAACTATTCTCATTGATTTGCGACTAGCCAATGTCTTCGGAATCGCAGAATTTTGGTTTCAAATCGTGCCTGTCCTCTAACTGTGCAATAACGATTCCTTTAACGCCACTTACAAGGTTTTTCGAGGGCCACCGGCGTCTTGTAAGTTGTTGAAATTACTACATCGCAGCAACGAAATCCCTACCAGCACTGTTTCCACGCGCTGCGCGGTCTTCCAATTTGGAATGGATGAAAAACGAGGGGGCCTCTCGCAGCTCCGCACGTGCGTCTTGATGTCGGACGTGGATCGTCTGGGTGGTGAAAGGTCTCGCGTGAGGGGAGCGTAGGCAATTCAAGCAACGTGACGCGGGTCGGCCCGACGACATTCGCGATCCAAGCCAACGATCGCCGGTGGAAGGAGGAGACCATGAAAACGTCAAACAGGTCGGACGTAATCCAAGGGGACGAACAGTGCCGAGACGGGCATTATCGCGCCAAGCTGGACCTGCGCACCAAGACTGTGCTCGGCATGGCACCGCTCCCGCGGTGGAGTCGGATCCGAACGACTCGGCTTCCCTACGCGTGCAAAACCCAACTGATTTGGGCGAACTCAGGGTTGGGCATGCTTTTGAAGACGCTGTCGGCATTCCCGCCATCTGAAATACCATGCTCTATGGCATTGGTGAAATGGGTCCGCTTCGATTCGGAGAAAATCTTCTGCTAGACGATACCGCTAGACATCCTGCCCATCTCGTTTTCTCGGCGCATTTGCCGATTTGGACACTTGTTTCACGCAGCCCAGGAACTCCTTCTGGAGCGCGAGATTCCCAGTTTCTGCATGCGAAAGTATAAACTGGAGCGTTTCATCCCCAAGCGAGCGGCAGCGCCATGCGGACCGGCGACGACCCCCT
>DATNLB010000342.1:0-4464 GCA_035603095.1 Candidatus Acidiferrales bacterium | reverse complement strand
TGCGCGAACGCCTTGAATCCATCCTTCTCCACGGTTACTACGTGCTCGCCAATCTCGAGCTGCGGAACCGAGAATTCACCCTCTGAACCGGTCGTGACCATGCGCGTTGCTCCGGTACCGAGGTTCTTAATCGTAATCTTCGCATCTGCCACGCGCGCCCCGCTGGCATCCGTCACCGTCCCCTGCACATCGCCGGTCAAATCGGCAAGAACAGGAATTGCCAAGAGCCAACTAAAGAAGATTGCTGCCAAGAAACGTGGAATACTCCTATGCATTTAAATCCTCCTGAAATACTCAAATCCATAAAGATGGCGTCACAGTCAGGCCGCCAGGCTGGAAGTCGTCTCTCGTGGAGACACACAAATCCGCCCGCGTTCCGGCGAACGCTTGAAATCAACCTCGTCTACTTTTTTTCTGGAGAAATAGCGACGGCGAAACTTATTTCGCTTTGCATCATCCCCAGCCGCCGTCCGCGAGCGAATGAGACGTTACTTTCGCCCATGTCCACCAAACTTGATGCCCAGGGATACAGCAATTAACTATCCTTGCGAGGTCAAGAAAATATCAGCCTCGAAAATATAAAAAACAAACTAGTTTGCGTGAGAGCTGGGCCCGCGCACCGCAGCCTTCGATCCGAACTTCAGATAACTGTACATACTATCGGAGGATTTACGGGTTTCTGTATGGTTCACTTCTAAAACGCGCTCGCAACAATGATTCCGATCGGCTCACTCCGGCGCGAGGCCCTCATCATCGAAGCTGCGGAGAAGCTCCGGTCGTATTTGCCGCCGCAGTCTTTGCTGGCGGCGAAGCGGCCGGCGGCTTTTCTTTGGGGGCGGGGGGCTCGTCTTCTGTGGGAGCGGTATCCGGCGTGTCCACGTTGATGTGGTGCTCGCCGGCCTGTTGCTCTAGCGGAACGACGTTCGTGAAATCTATTAGGGGGGTTCCGGTGACGGCGCCCTGCATGAATTCGAGCCAGATGGGAAGTGCGGCGCGTGCGCCGGTTTCTTTTTTCCCGAGTGAAATCTGCTTGTCGTCGAAGCCTACCCATACGCCGGCGGTAAGCTGCGGTGTGTAGCCCACGAACCAGGCATCGGTGTAATCCTGTGTCGTTCCCGTCTTCCCGGCCGCTGGTCGGCCCAGTGCTTTGGCCTGAATGCCGGTGCCGAATCGAATGACTTCTTCGAGCATGGCGGTCATGGTGCGCGCGACGTCGGGGGAAACGACGTCGTGTACCTCGGGATGCGCTTCTTCGAGCAGCGCGCCGTCGTAACTAGTGACGCGTCGAATCATGTGCGGATCGATGCGGATGCCGTCGTTGGGAAAAACGGTGAAGGCCGAGACGTGTTCGAGGAGCTTCATGTCCGCGGCGCCGAGGGCCAGCGGCAGATACGGCGGAAGGGGCGTAGTGATGCCGAACCGTTTCGCCATATCCACGACGGTGCTAATGCCGATTTTTTCCGCGAGCTTTACGGCGGGAACGTTGCGTGAGCCGGCCAGAGCGCGGCGGAGAGTGATGGTCCCTTCAAATTTTTCATCGTAGTTGCGCGGAGAGTAGGGCTGGCCGCCGCTGATGGTGGTAAACGGCAAATCGACGATGGTGTCAAAGGGCGTTGCGCCTCTTTCGAGGGCATCGGCGTACACGTAAACCTTGAAAGAACTGCCGACCTGGCGTACCGCCTGCGTCGCGCGGTTGAATTTGGAATCCTCAAAACTATAACCGCCGATCATGGCCTTGATTTCACCGGTGGGATTGTCGATGGCGAGAAGCGCGCCCTGCGGGCCGGGCTGCTGTTCGAGTTGGATGCGCACGGTATTGTCCCGCAATTCCTGAATGGAGAATTGGGCGAGGTCACCCACTTTCAGGAGATCGCCGGGTTTCTTGCGGCCGGTCCAGGCGAATTCGTTGGAAGAGAGAATTCCGCGGTAAGGTCCGATCTTGATGATGGCGTCTTTTTCGTTCACCGAAACGACGAGTCCGGTGACGTAGCTTCCCTTCTCGATCGCGCGGCGCCAATCCTCGTCTTCGTAGGTTTCGAGCTTGCCTAGATTGTCGCGCAGGACGTTGGGAAGATTGCCCTTCCAGCCGTGGCGTCGTTCGTAGCTGTGCAGCCCGTCGCGGAGAGACTGGTTGGCGATGCGCTGCATATTGATGTTCAGCGTGGTATAGACGCGCAGCCCGCGTTCGTGGACCGCCTCGGTGCCGTACGTGGATTCAAGATACTTGCGGATGTCTTCGAAGAAGTACGGCGCGAGGTCGTTGCGCGGATACTGAATGCGCAGGCCGAGCGGCGATTTCCTGGCGGTGGCTTCTTCCGCCGGTGTGATCTTCCCTTCTTCCTCCATGCGATGGATCACCAGATTGCGGCGGTTGAGCGCGAGTTCCGGATTCGTGAGCGGCGAAAACTTCGGGCCGTTGACCATGCCGGCGAGCAGAGCGGCTTCCTGAAGTTTTAGGTCGGTGACCGGCTTGCCGAAATAAAATTGCGCGGCGGCCGCGAAACCGTAGTTGCCGTGCGCGAGGTAAACCTGGTTCGCGTACATCGTGAAGATCTGCGGTTTGGTGTAGCGGCGCTCGATCTGCAGCGCGAGAAGAATTTCCTGCATCTTGCGGCGGAAGCTGCGGTCGCTGCGGTCCAGGAAAAGATTCCCGGCCAGCTGCATGGTGATGGTGCTGGCCCCGCCGGTGATGCGGCGCTTGATGAGATTGCGGAAAGCGGCGCTGGCCATGCGCGGGAAGTCGATACCCCAGTGCTCTTCAAAGTGCTGGTCTTCGATGGCGGTGACGGCGGTATAGAGGATCTTGGGGCACTGCTCGTAGGTCATCAGGATGCGGCGCTGCAGCGCGAAGCTGCCGGCGAGCTGGCCGTCATCGGCGTAAACTTCGGTGACCACATCGGGACGGTAGGTTTCCAGCGCGCGAATTTCCGGCAGGTCGCTGGCGTAAACAAAGAGCAAGCCGCAGCCCGCGCCGAGCGCAACCGCGCAAAGAATCAGAAAAGTCAGCGCGACGCGGTCAATCAGTTTCCAGCCGCGCAAGCGCAATGTAATTGGTGGCAGACTCAGCATCGAAAGAATACTTTATCGCAGAAGTCGAATGCTCGACTTAGAAGTGTCAGGACAGTGTTTCGTAATATTTTTCTCCGGAGCAGGCGCGGCAGAGCGTGCGGCCTCCCACTACGACTTCGCGTTTGAAGTTGATGCCTTCGCCGCATTGGGCGCAGACCACGCGGGGGCCTTTGAAGCCGGGTAAGTCTTCCGGCTGAACTTCTACTTTCACCCATTGCTTGTCGAACAGGATTTCGTCGGAGAGTTGCGCGTAAGCTTTCTGCTGGCCGGCGTCCTTGCCGAGTTCGGGGAACATTTCGCGGGCGGCTTGCTTGGAGGATTCCTTGGCGGCGACGCGGACGGCGCGGCCGGTCTGGAGGTCGACGAAGGTGGCGGCGACTTTGCCCCAGTCGCGAAATTTCAGCGCGCGCTTGCCGAGGCGGCAGTTGGCGACCAGCGCGACGGCGTCGGTGACGCACCGGTCAATCTCCACGTAGGTAACGAGGCGCTTGCGGTCGGCGGTCGGATCGTCGATGCCCAGTTCGCGCAATCCGAGCATGGCCAGGCGCACGCCGAGGACTTGGCCGGCACAGAGGTGGCCGTGGGCGACCGCGGCGAGGTCGAGATATTCAGCGAGAGTTTTCATCGGAGCACGAACAGCTCAAGCCTTCTCCGGGGCGGACCAGGGATGCGGCTCGCGGGCCTCCATGAACGCGAAGATAGTCATGACCAACGCCAGCGCGGTGAAGGCGCCGTCGCGGACAACGGTCATGCCGTTGAGCTTCTCCGGTGTGCCGAAGCAGCCGCAGTCGATGTCCATGTGCAGAAGATATGCGCGGGTGACAACCGCCAGGAACCCGACCATGATCGCCGTGATGGCCGTGGCCCAGATTCGCAAGCGCCAGCCGATCAGCAGTAGCAGACCCAGCATGATTTCCACGAATGGCAGAGTATGCGCCACCACTTGCGATGCCTCGGGCGAGATCATTTTGTACGATTCAACTTGCTGCGCGAAACTCGAGATATTCATCGAGATCGAAAGTCTCAGAACGAACATCGGCCAAAGATGCGTGTTAGGCATCAAGAGCTTGGAGAATCCCGCGTACACAAAAATTCCGCCGAGGACCAGGCGGCCGATCCAGATGATCGCGCGGCGAAGATTGAGTGGGCTGGATTGCATCATTTCTTCTAGTCTTCTAGTTTTCAGTTGTCAGTTTTCAGTAGTAAGTTCAGAAGCGATGAGCTTTGTTTCTTTCGTCCCGCTTGGTGATATTATGCGCTGCTGATCTCCCGATTCTCACTTTGCTTGGTGTTGGCTCGATTGAATTCCCGCTGATAAAAATAATTCGTTCATTTCTGCGAGAGGAGCTGCTCGAGGAAGGTCTTGAGAATGTCGTAGGTCATGTTGCCGGAGTA
>DATNLB010000305.1:0-5570 GCA_035603095.1 Candidatus Acidiferrales bacterium | reverse complement strand
GAAACCGACTCCATCGAGGAACCACCGAGTCACCATATGGGCGGGGTATACGGTTTCTTGGCCGCTTCACCGGAACTTCCCCGCAAGCCCGGAGAGTGGCAGAGCTTCGATATCACGCTGATCGGACGATGGATCACGGTGGTCCAAAACGGCCAGACGATCATCGATAACAAGGAAATTCCGGGCCTTACGGGCGGTGCCCTGGACAGTTACGAACAACTGCCGGGACCCATCTATCTTCAGGGAAGTGAAAAAGGGCACGTCGCCTATCGCAGTATCGTCGTCACACCGGCGGAGAAGTAGCAAGAATCAGCAACGCCCCCTATTGGGAACGGGCCAGCCCACTTTGGACGCGGCGGCGACTGCGACCGAAAGAGCTGCGCCTGTGCAGTGCCGTACAAGCTAACGGCACATTGCTTCTATTTCTTCCATGGCCTGTCTCGCGGTGTTAGAGGCCACGAATGGGCCGAGCCTCCTCGTCGTGAAAGGTAGACTTGCCACAGGCTCGCCCAAGTGGTGCACGATACGCAACGCGGCTCCGTACTGACCCTGGGCCGCCAGTGACTTGGCGCGCTTTAACCTCAGAGTGACATAAATCTCCCGCACATCCGTTCCGCCCTCTTCCTTTGCGAAGAATCGATTCACAAGTAGCTTTTCAGCTGGGTCAAATTCTCCGGCCTCGGCCAGTAATCGCACCAACCGGAACACCAGAGCAGAGGGGGCGGACTGCAGCCCTGGGAAACTTTGGAGCGTGCGGGCCCTCTCGATGGCTGGCCGCCCAGCTTTATCCATGGCCTCTTCCAGCCCGAGAATCAAGTCAACGTTTTGAGAATCGTAGCTCATCCCTTCGCGGAAATATTCAATCGCCCGTTCGGGTGATCCCCCGGATCGAAGCACCGTGTATCCCATATTGCGGTGCAATGTCGGGGTGGCCGGCGATATGCGACGCACCGCCTCCCATTCCTGTATCGCGGGCCCGGTCATGCCTCCCGAGAGGTAGAGTGAGCCCAGCAGCAAGTGAGCCGTTGCATCGTCCGGATGGACTTCAATGGCGCGGCGCAATACGGGAAAGGATTCCGCGCGGTTGGGAAAGACAAAACTGGTGGGCATCCTGGAACCGGCCGCAAAGTCGGCACGGCCGTCCTTTCCGAGAGCGTAGCGGCAATAGCCGCGATAGTAAGTAATTAAAGGATAGGAACTGGGATGGAGGGTACCAGGCTCGCTAACGACTGCTGAGCCAGACGGGTATTCCCGCGAGAGCACATCGAGTGCATCGGCATAAAGACCGAAGCGCATGTAATCGGCAGCGATCTCAAGAATCCGCTCGGGGTCGCCAGCCAGGTGCGCCAGCAAGACCGAGTCGTTCGCGCCCAACCGCAGGGCTTCATAACGAAGCAAGGAACAGGTCGGATCTTTCTGCCTCCAGAATCCGAGACGCTTGCGAGCCTCGGCTTGACGCCGCAGTGCGCGCAAGAGCGCAACCTCCATGCCGCCCGCCTGGATCAAGTCGGGCCGGTTGCTGACAAGCTCCTGGGCAATCCTTAGAGCTCGCTCGCGCTGGCCCTCGCGTGATTCCAGCGCGGCCAATGCCATCATCGCCGCCGCGTGGTAGCTGCCAGATTGCTGGGCAAACTCCCAGTGGATTCGAGCCGCTCGGTCGTCTCCTTCGGCCGCCAGCGCCTGGCCCAGGTAATAGGCGGCCTCATGATCGCTGCTCACCCGGGCCAGTGCCTTCGAAAGATGCTGGACTGCAACCCGGTTCTCTTTGAGGGCTACTTCAAGACGCCCGGCCGCGCGGTTAAGAGCAATGCTGTCCGGAAATTGGGCGAGTCCGCGCTGATAGGTCTTCAACGCAACCAGCAGTTCACCATTGCTCTCCTGGTCTGTGGCCAGAACGAGGAAGTCGTCGGCGTCGAAAGTCGCTTCCGACGCGCGTTCGTGGGTCGGTTGCTGGCCGGTCTGAATGTTTTCACGACTGCCAAAGTCGTACTTGCCTTCGGTGTGCTGAAGGAGCATTTCGCCCAATTCGTTCCGCAGCTCGATCGTGTAGGTTGCACTTGAGGGAAGGCCGGAAAAAATCTTACGGAAGGCTTTTCGCGGTGAGAGCGAGGCCCGTGCGAATGCGATCGTTCGCAGGCCCTCCCGAACACTCACCCGCGCATTCCGCAATTCACGAGTCACGTTGAGAATGACCTCGAGCGCTACCGTGTCCGCGCTCACAGCCCGGCGGTCCAGATTGAGCACCGCGTCCCGGTTTGCTCGAGAGACCCCGTTAAGCTCGCGAATGGGAATCCAGCATTCCGTGAAAGAGCGCGACTCTTGCGGTTCCAGGAACCCGTAGGTTTCCTGATCCCGAAATAATCCGGCTTGAACCTCCACGTAGGCACTGTTGTTATCCGACAGGGCAGCCCGCCAGTCCAGCCCGTCTTCGTCGCTCCCCCACGACCAAATCTTTTTCGTAGGAAGATCCAAAGGCGACGAGTAGTGCACGACTCCCGATCGGGTCCGCGGATGATACACCGCCATGTATGGCTCGCGGCTCGCGTAACTAAAGCGGGAAACCGGACCGTACTTTTGATTCCCGACCATGCTCAGATCCACACCGGCCAAATTCACCGGCCAGGTATCGATGTCCGCGAATCCATGTCCGGCAGTGAATTCCATGGGATAGAGGATGCGGCTGTCGTCCCAGACTTCAACGGCGGCATTGGTCCACCAGTAGAAACGGTGACGAGTGTTGCTGCGGTTGTAAAGTGCCGTCTTCTGCTCCAGGTAGGCGCAGCCCGGATGCAGAGTGAGTTGCACGCGCCACTGCATGCCGTAGACGCGATCGATATTGCCGACCCATATCGAGCCGCCTCCGTTGCGTTCTCGCTTCATGGCGAAGTCTACGGGCGAAACCGTCATCCAGTTGTGCGAAACGGGAAAGTTGAATTCGATGCCGAGCGCCGCCCACATTCCGCGGTATGCCACTCGCGCATACTTGATGCTGGGGTTGGCATAAAATAGCGAAGCCCCGTTGATCTTGTCGATGCACGTATAGACGTGGCCTCCAAGGTCAGTCAAAACAATGCATTTCAGATATTCGTTTTCTAGATTAAGCGTTCGCCACTTGCGGGGAACGCGATGATCGACCAAATTGTGGCGCAAGGTGTAGGGGTAGTTAGGGAACCTGCCGGTGTTGAAAAGATCGAAGGGCGGATTCGGATCGGGGAGTCCCTCTTCGGAGGTGGGGATCATCATTGAGTCTTTCCAGACTCGCACGCGCGGTGCTGGCCTACGCATGATTCGTCCCTATAGCCACGCGGCAAAGCGTAAGCGGCAACGCGGCGATAGCGGCTATTCCGGTGGCTTTTTTCTGTTGACCAGACATCAATCTCGCGTACCCCCGTATTCAGCCCTCTTGGGTCCGCGGGTCAATTGCGGCACAGATTCATTTTTGTGTCTGACCTGCACTGGCTTCGATCAACTGCTCGACCGGTGCAACCACCATGAGCAGGAGGTTGGCTTTTGGTGTTTTGGACCGCTCGATCATAGTGAGCTGCTGCGCCCTCCAGGACTCCGAGGAAGATTCGGACTTATCGAGATAATCCAGCGCCTGCAAGCCCGCGGCACCGAGGGCAGAAAGGTCTTGCGACAAGGGCGTGACTTCGAGGAGGACAAAAGATCGCTGCAGCAACGGATCTAGCTTCACATCGTTATCGCGCCAGGTTGTGAGCAGCGTTCGAATCTGTGCTTCAGCAGCTTGGTCTTTATAGCCGCTTTGGATGTAGGCCTGCACCTGATCGCGAAAATGACGTGCTGCATCGCTCTCCGGGCTCACGGCGTCGATCAGGTGGTTCAACGGCGCTCGAAAGTCCCAAGGGCCTTTCACATTGGCAAAGCGGGTGTAGTCCTTCACAGGCTCGACCACGTCGGAAAGCGTGCGCAGGGCGGAGATGTCTTCACTTCCAGCCATGCGGTGAAGCATCTGAAACCTGCCGGTTCGGTGCGTTAGGCCCAACCAGTCGAGTCGCCAATTGAGTTCGGCGAGTCTGGCGTACATCGAGCCGACATCGGTAACTTCCTCGGGAGACCACAAGCGCTCGGCAATTGCGGCGGTTCGCGGCCACACGCGGGAATCGAGGATCTCGGGCGTCACCCATTCCGTCCACATGCACGCCTCGCCGCCGAGGATGCGGCTTTTCTCTTCGGGGCTCAATGTTGCGGCGCTATCGCCCATCGGATCGACGGCATAGTGCCGCGCAGCCGGCCACATCAAGTCGATGTAATAACCAAAGGAGAGCAGGCCGCTGTAGCCTTGCTTCGCCGCCGTGGCCAGCGATTCCTGGCCGCGCCAGGAATGAATGACGATGGTCTTGGGCAAATCTGGATGCAGTATCTCATCCCACCCAACCATCAGCTTGTGGTGCTTCGTCAGGATCTTCTGCAGGCGCTGATTGAAGTAGGCTTGCAGATCCTGGTTATTCTTCATGCCGTGCGAATGGATGAACGCCTGGATCTTCGGATTGGCGTCCCAGTGCTTTCCATCGACCTCGTCTCCGCCGATGTGAAAATAGGCGTCGGGGAAAATCTTGGCCATCTCGTCGACGAACTTGTCGAGGAATTTATAAGTCCCTTCCTGCGTGGGATCAGTAACGGAATCAGGTCCCTCTGGATCGACCTTGTAAGGACCGGGGTTGCTGGCCAGTTCTGGATATCCGACAAACCAAGACCGGCTGTGGCCGGGCGTATCGAACTCAGGAAGGACGCGGATGCCGCGATCGTGCGCGTAGGCCACAAAGTCGCGGAGCTCGCCTTGCGTGTAATACATGCCATCGGATCCCATCTCGTGCAGCTTAGGAAAGCGCTTGCTCTCGACGCGAAAGCCTTGGTCATCGGAGAGATGCAGGTGCAGAACGTTCAACTTCACTGCAGCCATCCCATCCACGTTGCGTTTGAGCACATCGAGTGGAATGAAATGGCGGCCGACGTCGATGAGCAGTCCCCGCCAAGGGAAGCGGGGCTGGTCTTTTATGGTGACGGCAGGCACGGCGAAGCCGGCCGGAGTGGTTTCGACGAGTTGAAGGAAAGTTTGGAGTCCATGAAGGATGCCCAGGGGGGTTGGCGCGGTGAGCTTGGCTCCGGAATCGGTAATTGCAAGCTCGTAGGACTCATCCTCGCCAAGCTTTTGCACTGGCTCGCGGCCGTGGTCGGCGTGAATGGAAAGGGTTGGGCTGGCATCGGCTGGTTTGCGCTTGAAGAGCATTCCCGTTTGCTGGGAAAGCTCGGCAACAAACCTCTGTACTCCGCGTTCCAGTGTTGCTTCCTGAAAACCCGTGACCGCGGCGGAAAAGGATTGATCGATCAGCAGTTGTCCAGTTCCACGTTGAACGGAGGACGGCATGGGCATGAGGTTGAGCTCGCGCTGCCGCTGCGCTGCTGTAATAGGTGCAAGTAGAAAAACCACGTTAAGGATCAGCAGGATCCGCATAGGTCCAGTGCCACCGTCTCCTTTTAATTGCGTATGCGGCCTCATTTCAGCAACTTGAGCGCATTGTCTCGATATATTTGACTCAAAACTTCATCAG
>DATNLB010000169.1:0-2732 GCA_035603095.1 Candidatus Acidiferrales bacterium | reverse complement strand
ATCAGCTCTCTAGCCCGTGATGTGCTTCGGCGCTTTCATTCTCACTTTGGTGGCTGTACAAATCCCAGGCAGTGGCATGGACTCGCCAGGCCGAAACGGGAATCTCGACCTTATCCAGTATCGCCAGTGCGTTTTCAATACACCTCCGAGCGCCGTCAGAGTCCTTCTCAGCCCAGGCTACTCGTGCCTTCGCCTCCCAGGCGAGGGCTTGGATGTTGGGCTCTTCGGTGGAAAGCGCGGACTCCAGTAAATCATCCACCTCGATGCGCGCGTTCGGAATATCGCCAGCTTGCAGCCGCACTTCACTCGAACCAAGCCGGGCCTGCATTCGCCAGTACCAGTGTAGAAAGAAATTGGGCGTTATCCCAGGGTCGCGTACTTGCGCGAAGCACTGCAATGCCTCGGCGTATCTCCCCCGATAGAGTTCCGCATAGCCGGCCGAGATCATGCCGATGGCTGTCCATGGCACAGCGTGCTGTTTCGCGTCGCTGCGCATCGCAGTTCTGCTCAATCGCAGGACCCCTTCGAAATCGAAGCAGAGTGACCGCAACCAGGCTTCGCGAAAAATGAAGACCCACGGATCTTCGCCATTTTTCTGGGCGAGTTCCCGTCCTGTTCCAACAATTCGAAGCACCTCACCAAAACGACCACACTGCATCAGACTCAGAATCTTGGCGCCGAGCGCAAGAAGATAGGCGGCGGGACTGGTGGTTGCGATCATTGCGGCCTCTGCTTGCTTGAGCGCTTCTTCATAGTCGCCTTGCATTGCCTGCACGTACACGCAGAACATGTTTTCCGGTGTACTCGGGCCGCTGAGACGCCGGATGGTGTGTCGGGCGGAAGCGCAGGTTTCCGCGTCTTGGTTTCGCCAGGTGTCATAGAGCAGGCGGAAACAGGCGGTAGCCAACTGCGTCTGTGCCAGGAGCAGCGGGTCGCCGTGGGCTCTGCTCTCTTCGACAGCCTGCTCGCAAATATCGTTGCCTCGCGGGGGATCGAGATACCAGGCCGGAACGGCCAGACGAGCCAAGGCCTCGATCTGGGTCTTTCTGAGTCCTGCTTCGGCCGCGCGCGCCGCCGCGGTCTCGTATGCCAGGGCGGAGTCCGACATCGCTCCAAGAGCGAAGTGTGCGTCGCCCATGCGCTGAAGCACCTCAATTTCCAATTCAATTCGTGTGCGGGCCGGCAACGATTGCGCCAATTCGAGCGCGAGTTGAAGCGCTCGGATCGAATCGCCATGCGCAAATCGCCTGGCGGCGTTCTCAGCAGTCCATATCAAACAACGCGCGGCTTGCTCGAAATCCCGCCCTACTTCGAAGTGCAGCGCGAGTTCCGAGGCCAGTTCCCGTCTTCCGGCAGTGTAGGCAGCCATAAGCCACTCGCCCAGACTCCGGTGAAGTTTGGACCGGTTCGCGCTCGAAAGCTGGCGATAAAGAGCCTGCCGGTATAACGAGTGCCTGAATTCGTAATGGGCTGAATCCGCACCATTCGCAGCGTTTTGAATACCCACAAATCTGATGAACTGCTGCCGTTGCGCTAGTCTGTCGCATGTTTCTTCGATCGAGGTTGGCAGGGTCTCCAGCATGGCTGCGGCGGCCCAAACGGAGAAGCGTTCGCCGGCAACGCTACAGGTTTCGAGGATGCGCTGCTCCTCCGCGCTCAACTGCTCGAACTGATTTTCCAGCATTTGTTGCAGCGTCTCGGGTATACCAGGGTAAATGTCCTGAAGGGGCGCGGTCAGAGCCCATTTTCCCCCTTCCTGCACAATCGAACCTCTTTCCGCAATGTCCCGCACAATGCCCGTCATGAACAAAGCGTTCCCACCGGAGTTGTGGTGAATCAGCTCCGCAAGACCTGAGGGAAAGTCACTATCGGCAAACGCCACCGCCAGATACTCCGCGACGTCGGCTTCTTCCAGCCGCTCAACGGTGATTTCGTGGCAGAGATGGTGGACCAGCAAATCCTGTTTCAGAGTCTTTAGCTGACCCTGGAAAAGTAAAACATCGGCGGGCCGATAGGTAGCGATCAGGAGCAACTTTGCCGGCACGCGGCGGCGGGCGAGTACCGAGATCACGTCCAAGGTCGAATTGTCGACCCAGTGGAGATCTTCCAAGACCATAATCAACGGGCCCTGCGCCGTCATAGCCTCGAGTGCTTCGCAAATCTCCCGCACCATCCGTCCTGGCGTGCTTCCCAGGATCTCCTTTTGGAGCCAGTCTCTCTGTTCGGGTTTTACCAGGGATGGGAACTGAGCCAGCCAGGTGGGCGCATGTTTCGCCAGCATCTGGACCAAAGAACCGTCTTCCGCGCTGAGAACCAGCGAGCCCAGCGCTTCGAGGATCGGGTAGTACGCTTCCTTTCCCCCGAAGCCCTCGATACACTGACCCCTTGCTAGCCGAAGATTCGGACGACGAGTGGCCTGCTGCTGGAATACGTCAACGAGCGCAGTCTTGCCGATGCCTGCCTCTCCGGTGACAAAGACGAGTTGTCGCTGGCCACGCAAGGCGCTGGCGAGACAGGCGCCAAGCTCAGCAAGCGCGGTCTTCCGACCGACGATTCCCTTGATGCTGAAGCTTGGTGAAGAAGCTGCACTCTCGTCGCTCACAGCAGCGATAAACTGGTATCCGCGCTTGGGAAAGGTCTCAATGAATTCTGGCTTGTCGTGCCGATCGCCCAGCACCTTGCGGATTCCCAGGATGTATTTCTTAATGAGTTCCGGATTGACATAAGTCTCC
>DATNLB010000018.1:0-5006 GCA_035603095.1 Candidatus Acidiferrales bacterium | reverse complement strand
AAGCCACCATGCCAGAAACCTCAGCCAAAGAATACCCGGATAAGCGACGCATCCGCATGGCGAAAGTCGCCCCGCCTGGTCCCGCCGTTGACACGGTGCGAATAGTACTTTATCTTGGTTCTTCGCAATGGTTGGCACACTCACAGTCCGGGCGCACCATCATCATCACGGCCACACGCCGCGCCCCCTGAGGTGTGCATAGCGATTCGCTAAAAAGAGCACTCTTCAGCCCGCTGGCGCAACAAGCCCCAGCGGGATTTTTATTTTCGGTTTTACTTTGTTCAGGAGACGACACTGTGGACATCGACTTTCAGAAAAGTGGCGGGCTGGTGCCGGCCATCATCCAGGACGAGCGGACCGGCGACGTGCTGATGCTCGGCTTTATGAATCCCGAGTCGCTCGCGGAGACGCGACGCACGGGAGAAGTGGTGTTCTTCAGCCGTTCTCGAAACAAACTCTGGAAGAAAGGCGAATCCAGCGGCCACGTTTTGCTAGTTCGCGAGCTGCGCGTGGATTGCGATGCGGATGCGCTCCTCGTGCGCGTCGAAGCGGTCGGTCCGGGCGTCTGTCATGAAGGTTACCGGAGCTGCTTCTTCCGGAAATTAGAGCCGGACGGAAGCGCCAAGATCATCGCCGAGCGTGCGTTTGCCCCCGAAAAGGTTTATGGACAGGAGAAAACTCGATGAGCCGGCTGAAGCTGGGAATCCCCAAAGGCAGCCTGCAGGACGCGACGCTGGATCTTTTTTCGCGTGCCGGCTGGAAGATCACGCTGGGCTCGCGAAGTTACGTTCCGGCGATTGACGACGACGAAATCGAGTGTCTGCTGGTGCGCGCGCAGGAGATGGCGCGTTACGTCGAGTCCGGCGCGCTGGACGCGGGGATCACCGGTCACGACTGGGTGGTGGAAACCGGTGCGGCGGTGGACGAATTGTCGGAGCTGATCTACGCCAAGCAGCGGCTGGCGCGCGTCCGCTGGGTTCTCGCCGTGCCGGAAGACTCCGCGATTCGGGAACCGCGCCACCTGGAAGGAAAAGTTATCGCGACCGAGGTCGTGCACATCACGGAGAGTTATCTCGCCAAGCGCGGCGTAAAAGCCCGCGTGGAGTTTTCCTGGGGCGCCACGGAAGTCAAAGTGCCGCAACTTGCAGATGCCATCGTGGAAGTGACGGAAACGGGCTCGTCGCTGCGCGCGAATCGTTTGCGCATCGTCGATACCGTGCTGGAGTCCGCGACCGTGTTCATCATGAATCGCGCCGCGGCAGCGGATTCCTGGAAACGCGAAAAAGCGGAAAACCTAATTCTGATGCTGCAGGGCGCAATCGCCGCCGCGAGCAAAGTGGGTCTGCTCCTGAACGTCCATCGCGACGATCTGCAGGCTGTTCTAGGGGTTCTCCCCGCGTTGAAGAAGCCGACGATTTCCGCTTTGAGTGACCCGGACTGGGTCGCAATCAACACCATCGTCGAGGAAGCTGTAGTCCGGCAGATTCTGCCAAAGCTAAAAGCCGCCAAGGCCCAAGGGATCGTCGAATATCCCTTGAACAAGATCGTGCTGTGATGCGCATCGTGAGACTTACGCCGGCGGTCGAGAAGAAAGTTCTTCGTGCGCGGCAGGAGCATGACGCAGAAGCTGAAGGCCTCGCGTCGAAGATTGTCGGCGATGTTCGCCGGCGCGGAGACGCGGCATTGTCGGCTTGGGTGAAGAAACTCGACGGCATCGATTTCCACCGCGAAAGTTTGTGGATCTCCGGGGGAGAAATTCGCGCCGCCCGCAAGCAAGTGAGCCGCGATTTTCTTCGCGCACTGGAACATGCTGCTCGCAACGTCCGCCGCGTCGCGGAAAAACAGTTGCCGAAGCCATGGACGATGGAAGTCGAACCGGGTGTGAAAATCGGCCAGCTGGTGCGCCCAATCGAGGCCATCGGCTGCTACATCCCAGGCGGAAGGTTTGCGCTCGTTTCCACCATGGTGATGACCGTTGTGCCGGCCAAAGTTGCGGGCGTCCGGCATATCCAGGTGGTATGCCCGCGGCCGAACGCTGCCCTTCTTGCCGCCGCGGGCGTTCTCGGAGTCTCCAGCGTCGCCCGAATGGGCGGAGCGCAAGCCATCGCGGCCCTTGCCTACGGCACGAAGCGCGTGGCTCGCGTCGAGAAAATCTTCGGGCCGGGCAATCGTTTTGTTACCGCCGCCAAGCAACTCGTCAGCAGCGATTGCGCGATCGATCTGCCCGCAGGGCCAACAGAAGCGATTGTCTTGGCCTCCACAGGAAACCCGCGCTGGATCGCCGCAGACCTGCTGGCGCAGGCCGAACACGCTCCCGATGCAAGCAGCTATCTTGTGACGACTTCAACGCGCCTCGCACGCCAGGTGCAAACTGAAGTGGCGCGGCAACTGCAGCAATTGCCCCCGACGAATCCCGCGCAAATTTCGATGAAGCGCATGGGCGCGATCCTCGTCGCGCCGTCCCTCCATGCGGCCTGCGAATTCGTAAATCGGTTCGCGCCGGAGCATCTCAGTCTGCCCGGCGATGGAGACGCGCTCTTAAGGAAGATTCAAGCCACGGGGACCGTATTTCTCGGTCCTTGGGGCGCGCAACCGCTTGGCGACTACGCCAGCGGAAGCAATCATGTGCTTCCTACGGGCGGGTGGGCTCGCAAAAGAGGGGGACTCTCACCGGCAGATTTTGTGAAATGCATCTCCGTTCAAACGATCGGCCGGCGGGGCTTCGAGCGTCTTGCTGGAACCGTCGAAACACTTGCGGCGTCGGAGGGGCTCATGGCGCACCACAACGCGGTGAGGGTCCGCCGATGAGAGTTCATTTGCCTGTGCGCAAAGCCATTCTCAATCGCCGCACCTATGAAGCACCTGCTGAGGGACGCTCAAACAAATTGCGGCTCGACTTCAATGAGAACACCGCGGGCTGCTCACCAGCGGTGCGGCGCGCGCTTGCAAAACTCACTACCAAACAACTGGCGATGTACCCTGAATATCAGGCGCCAACGCGGCGGATCGCGCGCTACTTCGGTGTCCGCGCGGAAGAATTGCTGCTCACCAACGGCGGTGACGACGCGCTGCGCGTTTTCTTCGATACCTTCGTCGAGTCCGGCAGCGGCATCCTGATTTGCGAGCCCACCTTTCCGATGTACCGCTACTACGCGGAGATTTACGCCGCCCGAATTTCGGTCTTGCGCTACGGCAGCGAAATGGAGTTCCCGCTCGAGGGCGTCATCGCTGCGCTGCGCAGGCGGCCGCGTGTTCTCTTCATCGCCAATCCGAACAATCCGACCGGAACTTTGCTTCAAAAAGAAGAGTTGCGGAGAATCCTGAAAGCCGCCACGCACAGTGCGGTAGTCATGGACGAAGCCTATGCGGAGTTTTCCGGCTTCACAGCGATGCCGTGGATTCGGAAGTATGCGCAGTTGTTTGTAGCAAAAACGTTTTCGAAAGTCGCCGGGCTTGCGGCGTTGCGCCTCGGCGCCGTGATTGCCTGCGAACAGTCGCTCGCTATGGTTCGCCGCGCGATGCCGCCTTTCCCTGTCAATCTTGCTGCTCTGGTGGCCGCCGAAGCGGCGTTGAACGACCGGATAGCAATGCAGCGTTACGTGAACGGAGTGAAACGGCTGCGCGTGTGGTTCGCGGCAGATTTGGAAAAGCTCGGTGTGAAGACGTACCCGAGCGCCGGAAATTTTCTCCTCGCGAATTTCGGGCCAAGCGGGCCGGCACTCTTTCAGAAGCTGGAGAAGCAAGGGATTCTTCTCCGCGAGCGAAGCAAGGACATCGGACCCGGGTTTGTGCGCATCACCATTGGAACGCAATCCGAAATGCGGCAGTTGCTGAACTCAATTCGAAAGGAATGGACAGTTCCGGGCTGAAGTCCGGAGCTGCAAACGAGCTCACGATGCCACGCACAGCAACAATTCATCGCAAGACAAACGAGACGGACATCCGCCTGAAGCTGAATCTGGATGGACGCGGAAAAGCACGCATCGCCACCGGAATACGCTTCTTCGACCACATGCTCGAGCTGGTCTCGCGGCACGGCGCGTTTGATCTGGACGTAGACGCGCGCGGCGATCTCGATGTGGACCAGCATCACACCGTGGAAGATGTGGGAATTACTCTCGGCGAAGCAGTGCAGCAAGCCCTCGGTTCCAAGCGCGGCATTTTGCGCGCGGGCTATTTCCTGATGCCCATGGACGAAACACTTGCCGCTGCCGCCGTGGATCTTGGTGGAAGGCCTTGCTGCGTCGTGAATGCAAAGATCGCGGCCAAACGCGTCGGCGATTTCCAAGTGGAACTGGTGGAGGATTTTTTCCAGGGCTTTGCACAGGCGGCGAAAGCAAACGTCCATCTGCGCGCTCTCTATGGGCGGTCTTCGCATCATCAGGTCGAGGCCATGTTTAAGGCGTTCGCGCGCGCCTTGCGCTTCGCCGTGGCCCGCGACAAACGCCTGCGAAAGATTTTGCCCAGCACGAAGGGGCTGCTATGAAAGTGACGATCGTCGATTATGGCGCGGGCAACGTGCCTTCCGTGGAGCGCGCCTTGCAGCGTCTCGGCGCGGAATCCGAGCGGACTAGTTCGCCCGAACGCATTTTGAAAGCAGAAGCTCTTCTGCTGCCAGGCGTGGGACATTACGCCGCTCTGGTTCGCGCTCTCGATGAACAACATATGCGCGCGCCCTTGATCGCCGCCATCCGGCAGGGCGTTCCTTTTCTGGGCATCTGCTTGGGGCTGCAGGTGCTGTACGAATCGAGCGAGGAAGCGCCCCAACTGCGCGGCCTGCATTTGCTACCGGGCACAGTGTGCGCGTTGCCATCAAACGTGAAACTCCCGCACATGGGCTGGAATCAGGTCACTTCCACTGGTACTTCACGCCTGCTCGAAGGCATCGAATCCAGCGCCTATTTCTACTTCGCCCACTCTTACGCGGTTCTCGATTCGAATGGAGCATCGGCGGCAACTTCTTCCCACGGAGCGCCATTCGCCGCCGTCGTGGAAAAGCAAAATAT
>DATNLB010000023.1:0-4943 GCA_035603095.1 Candidatus Acidiferrales bacterium | reverse complement strand
GCGGCTTCCAAAATGGCGTCGGCGGCGTAGGGCGGGGGAACGAAAATCACGGTGGCGTTTGCGCCGGTGGCTTTCGCGGCGTCGGCGACGGTGTTGAAGACGGGGCGCTCGAGATGTTTCGATCCACCTTTACCTGGCGTTACACCGCCAACCACGTTGGTGCCGTACTCAATCATTTGCTGGGCGTGGAAGGTGCCTTCGCGGCCGGTGAAACCCTGGACGAGCAGACGAGTTTTTTCGTTGACCAAAATGCTCATCGCACACCTCTGGCGAGGGCCACGACTTTTTGCGCGCCGTCCTTCATGCCGTCGGCGATGGTGAGGTTCAAGCCGCTGTCGCGAAGAATTTGCTGGCCGACCTCGACGTTGGTACCTTCCATGCGAATGACGACGGGAACTTTCAATTGCAAATCCTTGGCAGCGGCGACGACGCCGGTGGCGAGCACGTCGCAGCGCAAGATGCCGCCGAAAATATTGATGAAGACGGCTTTGACTTCCGGATCGCTCATGAGAATGCGGAAGGCGTTTTTCACCTGCTCGGCAGAAGCGCCGCCGCCGACGTCGAGAAAGTTCGCGGGAGAGCCGCCGGCGTACTTGATGATGTCCATGGTGGCCATGGCGAGGCCGGCGCCGTTGACCATACAAGCGACGCTGCCATCGAGCTTGATGTAGTTGAGGCCGTGCTTGGAGGCTTCGACTTCCAGCGGATCTTCCTCGTCGAGGTCGCGCAGTTCGCGGAGTTCCTTGTGACGGAAGAGCGCGTTGTCGTCGAAGGTCATCTTGGCGTCGAGCGCGACGAGTTTGCCTTCGCCGGTGAGCACGCAGGGATTGATTTCGAGCAGCGAGGCGTCGGTATCGATGAAAGCGCGGTAGAGAGCCTGGAGGAATGGCGTGGCGTGGTTGACGACTTCCATCGGCAAGCCGAGGCCGAAAGCGATCTTGCGAGTCTGATAAGGCTGCAAACCAACCGCAGGATGAATGGCTTCGCGCAAAATGGCGCCGGGATTTTCCTTGGCGACTTCCTCGATCTCCATACCGCCGGCGGCGCTGGCCATGAAGACGACGCGGCCGGTGGCGCGATCCACGAGCAGACCGAGATAGAGTTCGCGCTTGATGTCCAGGCCTTCTTCGATGAGCAGGCGCTTGACAATGCGGCCGGCCGGACCGGTTTGCGGAGTGACCAGCTTCATGCCAAGAATGTGGCTGGCGAGATCGGCGGCCTCGTCGGCGGAACGGGCCAGCTTGACGCCGCCTGCTTTGCCGCGGCCGCCGGCATGGATCTGGGCTTTCACGACGGTGATGTGCGACTTCAGGCGCTGGGCCGCTTCGCGCGCTTCTTCCTTGGTGAAGGCAACTTCGCCGCGGGGAGTGGTTACGCCATAGCGGGACAGAATCGCCTTCGCCTGATACTCGTGAATCTTCATTGAGGTTCCGTTTTTCCGTTCGACTCTGAAGCAGTCTGCTAATGTTAGAATTTTGACGTCATTTGAAACATAGAAGTTTAACCGGAAGGCGAAAACAGAGCAAGGAGACGCGGAATGAACGCTCCCACTATCGCGAAAAAAATAAGCCCCATGCTGGCGGTCGCCAACATGGAGGAAACCATCGTGTTTTACAAGAGCGTGCTGGGTTTCACCCCGACCCGGAACTCGCCGGAGTATTCGATCGTGGAACGCGACGGCCAGACCATCCACTTTATGAAAGCGGCATCAGAGGAAATCATGACGCGTCTCCGGGGGCATACGGAGATATACATCGAGGTTTGTGGTATCCGTTCAATGTGGGAGCACGTTAGAACGTTTAAGGATCGCTACAGAATCAGAGATCTGTTTGAGAGGGAATACGGGATGACGGAGTTCCATATCGAAGATCCCAACGAATGCCTGGTATTTGTTGGAGAGCCTACATCCAAATGAGAGCAGTCCGTCCAAATTGAACCGCTATTCGAGGTGGCACAGAGAATGAAGAAAAAATGCGCGGATCCTCGCAGGCAGGATCACCACCTTGCGGCGGCATGGCGATGACATTTTCTCTAATCGAGCGAGTCGAGGCCGGGCACGTGCTCACATGTGCGGAAGCAGAAGCGGCGATGGAGGAACTGCTCTCGGGACGCGTCGGGACGCCGGAGATCGTACGGCTGCTGGCGGCGCTGAATCGGCGGCCCATTGCGGTGCAGGAACTCGCGGGATTTGCGCGGGTGATGCGGCGGCACGCCACACGCGTGTTTGCGGAGGGCGAAGAACGGCCCGCGAACATGGTGGACACGTGCGGAACCGGCGGCGACGGCGCGAACACGTTTAATATTTCGACGGCGGCGGCGATCGTTGCGGCGGCGGCGGGGGCGCGCGTGGCAAAGCACGGGAATCGCGCGGCCAGCTCGCGAAGCGGCTCGGCAGACGTGCTGGAAGCGCTGGGCGTGCGGATCGATTTGCCGTTCGAAAGGTGCGGACGCGCGATCCTGGAGATTGGCATTGGATTTCTGTTCGCGCAAGCCGCACATACGGCCACGCGGCACGCGGCTCCCGCGCGTAAACAGATCGGCGCGCGAACAGTGTTTAATCTTCTGGGGCCGCTCACGAATCCAGCGGGGGCGCAATCGCAAGTTCTGGGCGTTTTTTCTGAAGATGTAATTGACCCCGTGGCGGCGACGCTGGCGGAGCTGGGTGTCGAACGCGCGTTCGTGGTGCACGGCGCGGGGGGCCTGGACGAGATTTCGCTTGCGGGGGAGACGCTGGTCGCGGAGGTCCGGGATGGAGCGATCCGGCGCTTCACGGTGACGCCGGATGAGTTTGGCGTGGCGCGCGCACCGCTCGAATCCATTCGCGGAGGAACGGCGGCCGAAAATGCGGAGATCATACGGCGCGCCCTGGAGGGCGAGCCCGGCCCGGCGCGCGATATTGTGGTCGTCAATGCTGCGGCTGCGCTTGTCGCTGCGGGTATCGCAGCTAATTTTCGCGAAGCAGCAGGACTCGCAAGTTTCGTCATCTCCTCAGGTGCAGCAAGCGAGAAACTGGCGAGTCTAGCCGCGTTCACAGGCGGGACTTAAGTGGGCCGGGCTGTCCTCCCGGCCGGAGCCTATCTACAGCAGTTCAAGCCCAGCCGAGATAACTACTCCTGTTGTTGCAGGCAGCGCACGGCATAGGCAAAACAAGCCAGGGAGAAAACCAGGAATGCCACGCCTTCGAGCAAAATCGAGTGAAAATTCCCGATTCCGATAGAGGTGTAGCGCAGCCAATCGATCTCCCAGGTAATGGGATTCAGGAGCGCGGTGATGCGAAACCATGCGGGGAGCGGCTCGAGCGGGTAGAACATCGAACTGGCAAACATAAAAACAAAATAAAAGATACTGGTGATGCTGTTGAAGAGGTCATTGCGCCGGATGCGCAAGGCGAAGATGGCGTAGAAGAAAAACCATCCGGCCGTGCCGATGGCCATGGCCGTCAGGAGCAGGGGCAGCTTCGTCCACTGGACGCGGATGCCCAGAACGAGGCGGCCGACCACCAGAGTGAGAGCGGCCTGACCGATGGAAATGAGGACATTGAAAATGACTTTCCCGAGCAGGTATTCGCTGCGGCTCATGGGATAGGTAAGCATTTCGTAGAAGATGCCGTTGTCGCGATCGAGGAAAAACGACCAGGAGGTATTGGAGGCGATGGCAAAACTGGCCATGGCCAGAATTCCCGCGAGGAAGAATTCGTTGTAGCTCACATTACCGAGCCCGGTGGGAGCACCAAGGGCGGTATTGATGCCGACACCGAAGACAAGCATGTACAGGAGCGGGAAGAACAGATCCCAGAAGATGAAGGTAAAGTTGGTGGCGCGAATTTTCGCTTCGCGATAGACAACGGCGGAGATGGCGTTCATGCCAGCTGCTTCCCTTCCCGGGTGGTTAACTCGACGAAGATATCTTCCAGACTCGCGCCGCGGACTTCGACGCGCAGGACATGGCGGTTGCGGGAAAGCGCGCTGACGACGTCCATGACGCGGTTCTCTGCGATTTTGAGGGTGAGATCAATCGCGTTTGCTTCGATGGTGGAGCGGATGGGCGAGAGCGCGGCAATCTCCGCGTGGATGTTTTCCGGCAGTCGGTCAAACGCCAGAGCGATCTCGTACACGCCATGGGAAAGCAGCTTCAGCGCGTTGAGGTCGCCGCGCGCGATCTGTTTTCCCCTGTTGATGATGAGGATGTCGTCGCACAGGTCTTCCGCTTCGCTGAGGACTTGCGTAGTGAGGATGATGGTTCTTCCTTTCTCGACTTCGGCACGCAGAAGATTCATCACCTGACGCTTCAGGATGGGATCCATCCCGGTCGAGAATTCATCCAGGAAAAGCACAGGCGTATCGACCATGAAAACTTTCGCGACTTGCACGCGCCGCCGGAAACCGCCGCTCAAGTCCTGAACCTTGCGGTCAACTTCCGAGCCGAGCTGAAATTCCTCGATGAGGGCATCGGCACGGCGCGCGGCCACCGCTTTGCCTAATCCCTGGAAGCGCGCGTAGGTGAGCAGATTGTCTTTCACGGACAAGAACAGCTCGACCGCTGTCGCCTGAATCACCGACGAAATCCGCTTTCGAACTTCGATGGGTTTTTTCACGACGTCGTAGCCAAGAATCTTCGCGGTGCCTTCGGTCGGCAGCGTTAGCGTGGAGAGCATGCGTAGCAGTGTCGACTTCCCTGCGCCGTTGGGTCCAAGCAGACCGAAGATGATCCCGCGGGGCACACGGAAACTCATGCAGTCGACCGCGCGGATCGGCGGTTTTCCGCGCGAGGCGTACACTTTTACGAGGTTTTCAACTTCCAGCGCAAACTCACTCATCTACAGCTCCAAGGTGGCACCGCGGAACCTGCATACCGCGGGAAAAAACCGGCAAACGAGCAGAGACCTTACGGGTCGGATAGAATCGCTGGCAGGCCGCGACGGGCCAGCCGTGTGGCTCTGCGGC
>DATNLB010000365.1:0-2156 GCA_035603095.1 Candidatus Acidiferrales bacterium | reverse complement strand
GCCTGGTGCGCGGATCAGCGGAACCAGATGACCGGCCCTGCAGATGACGCCGACCTTGTCGTGAAAATGCTGAATTCCGGCGCTCCCGGCGTCATGCTCGACTTGGAAGACTCCACTGCCAACGCCTGGGAGCACAATTCGCAAGGGATTAAAAATATTCTGGAAGCGCTCGCCGGCCGGCTCACGTACTTCGATCACAAGCGCAACAAAACGGTGGGCATCAACCCCAGTGCTACGGTTATTTTCACGCGGCCGCGCGGCTTGCACATTCATCAGGCTGGTGTTCTGCCCGGGGAATTGCTTCCGGCTTCGCTCTTTGATGTCGCGATGGTGGCTTATCAGGCGGACTTCAGCGCTCTGAAGCACCCTCTCTGCATATACATCCCTAAATCTGAATCCGCCGATGAGGCGCTCTGGTGGCGCGATCTTTTCCAGATGATTGCGCGCCTCAAGGGCTTGCCAACGAACACCATCAAGTGCATGGCGCTGGTCGAATCGCATCCGCTCGCTTTTCAGATGGAAGAGTTTGCCTGGAATCTTCGCGACCACATCGTGGGCCTGAATCTTGGCCGCTGGGACTACATGGCCAGCTTGATTCATTTCAATCTCGAGAATCCGGAGTGGGTGCTTCCTGATCGCAACACCATTCCGCACAACGTGGCGTTCTTCCAGAATTTGCGCAACCTCATCCCCGAGATTTGCCATAAACACGGCATGCTCGCTATTGGCGGCATGACCGCTCTTTTTCCCAGCCGCGAGGATGCGGAGCTGAACGCGCGCGCGTTGAAAGCCCTCGCCGAAGACAAGAAGAACGAAGCTAATTCGCTGATGGACGGCGCGTGGACGGGGCATCCCGATCAAAACGAAATCGCCGTGAGCCAGTTCCTTGCCCCGAATCAACTTCAGGCACGTCGGGCGAACGCCGGTACGCATCCCGACCTTCGTCCGGTGCCAACGGGAGTCGGAAGACGCACGCTGGCGGGAACCCGCGCCGCGGTTCGAACGGTCATTCGCTATCGCAACGGCGTTCTCAACGGCAAGGGCGCGAGTCTCCTCGATGGCTACATGGAAGATCTCGCCACGGATCGCATTTACAGGTTGATGATCGCCCAGCGCATGAAGCACTCGGACAAGGTCGAAGTTCTTGATGAGGGAGGCGTGCCGGTTCTTCACACGCCGGAACTCATCCGCGATCTCTTCGACGAAGAGCTCGACCGCCTGTTGCGGGAGAGTGCGAAGAGCAATGACGCCCAAGTAGCGGCTACGCTCCGCGAGGCCCGCGGGATCAGCGAAGAAATGATCCGACGCGGGGAGTTCAACCCGGCGTGAAATGAGTTTTCAGTTGTCAGTTTTCAGTTTCAGTCATCAGTTCTTAGTTCTTAGGTGCAGGTTCTTGGCTTGAAGTTTTTGGTTTGAATGGGAACGGGACTTGTCCCATCCGTGATTTGGAAAGATTTTTTGGTTTTCCCTTGGCAGTCACAAGCGAAGAGAAAGGTAAGGAACATTAAATGGCATCCGACGGAACTAACGGCGCCAACGGGAACGGCAACAAACATAACCCACCCAACTACTGGGCTAGTGATCCCCGCTGGTCCGGCATGGCGCGTCCCTATTCTTACCCGGATGTGCTGCGGCTGCGCGGCTCCATGCAGATCGAGTACACGCTGGCACGGCTCGGTGCGGAGCGCCTCTGGAATCTCCTACACACCGATGCTTACGTTCCAGCGCTCGGAGCCATCACCGGGAATCAGGCCATTGAAATGGTGCAGGCCGGGCTGAAAGCGATCTATGGGAGCGGCTGGCAGGTCGCCGCTGACGGCAACACCGCGGGCGACGTCTATCCCGACCAGAGTCTCTATCCCTGCGATTCCGCGCCGAACCTCGTGAAGCGCATCAATCGCGCGCTGTTGCGCGCGGACCAAATCGAATCCGCGGAGGGCAAGAAGTCCGGCACGTATTGGTTTGCGCCGATCGTCGCGGACGCCGAAGCCGGCTTTGGCGGCTCGCTGAACGCTTACGAACTGATGAAAGCGATGATCGAAGCCGGCGCCGCGGGCGTTCACTTCGAAGACCAGCTTTCTTCCGCAAAGAAATGCGGGCATCTCGGCGGTAAAGTCGTCGTGCCCACGCGTGAGTTCATCGAAAAATTGGTGGCG